>DAONZO010000152.1:0-3213 GCA_035406945.1 Bacillota bacterium
GTCTATGATAATCTCATCTCCCCGGCAGACTACCCGCACGCCGCAGTCTTTTTCTATCGTCTTAAGATTGGCATCGAAGATGCCGAACACCTCTGCGGGGCTTGCGGTGATCCCCGGACTAATCTTGAGTTCGCTCAACTATACCTCCGTTTTCGAATTGCACTCCTGCTCTATTACACTTACGCTCTCTATCTCTACGGTCTTCTTGGGAACATCCTGCATGTAAAATCCGCGATTTCCCGTATCGCAACCGGCTATGGCGTCCAAAACATCAAAACCTTCCGTCAGCTTGCCGAACGCGGCGTACTGACCATCCAAATGCGGTGAATCCGCATGCATTACAAAGAACTGAGAGGAGGCGGAATTCGGGTCGTTCGTGCGAGCCATGGACAGCACTCCTCTGCCGTGCTTAAGGGTGTTTGAGGGACAGCCGTTGGAGGCGAATTCTCCGTCTATGGCGTCGGCCTCCTTGTGGTCGAAATCGGCATCGTAGCCACCGCCCTGTATCATGAAGCCTTCAATGACCCGATGGAATATGAGTCCTTCGTAAAAGCCTTCTTTTGCGAGCTTTAAAAAGTTCCCGACCGTATTGGGAGCCATCTCCGGATAGAGCTCCGCCTTCATTGTGCCGTAGTTTTTAACCTTGATTTCTATAATCGGATTCGGCATTTTTCTTTTCCTCCTGACGACGGTATTATACCATAATTTGAGTGTCTTATAAAACACAAAGCGGGTACTTGAATCGTACCCGCCTATGCTCTTAAATAAATCAGTATCTCTTGTTCGCCTTCTTGCGAGCAGCCTCCGACTTCTTCTTACGTCTTACGCTGGGCTTCTCGTAGCATTCCCTCTTTCTGAGTTCGGCCATAACACCGTCTCTGGCGCAAGAACGCTTAAATCTTTTAAGAGCGTTTTCCAGGTTTTCGCCTTCTCTGACTTCTACCTTTGCCATAACTTTGTTTCACCTCCTCACTCTAAAAAGAAAATTATCAATGCGTGGTCAATTATACACACATAAGCAGCGGAGCGCAAGCAAAATTTATATTTTTCGCAAAAACGGCCGGCAAAAAAAATAGTGCAAACGAAGCCGAGTTGTAGTATAATGTCGCCATATATTCTTTGTTAAATTTATCGAAAGGCAAACAAATGTCTAAAACCATATATGTAGTCGCAAGTCAGACCGGCACCATCCTGTCCAGGCTTCTGAAGGTCATAACACGCGCTCCTTACAATCACGCCTCCATAAGTCTTGAGGACGATTTAAGCGTCATGTACTCCTTCGGCAGGCGCAGAGCCTACAACCCCTTTATAGGAGGTTTCGTGGCCGAATCCTCCCGCTGGGGAACCTTTCTGCGCTTTCCGGAAACGAACGCCGCCGTCGTGTCCATAGACGTTGACGACGAAGTCTACGCGGAAATGGAACGCTATCTTGCGGCGATGTACAGCAACAGAAAATCTTACAGCTACAACTATCTGGGCCTTGGCCTTGCTGCTTTTAACGTGCCCTTCAAATCCGAAAACCGCTTCTACTGCTCGGAATTCGTAAGGCATATGCTGCTCAACTTCGACGTGGTGGATAAATCCGGCTTGGGCGAAATAACTCACCCGAAAGACTTCCTCGAGCTTCCGTCCGCCAACATGGTCTACCGCGGGTTGCTCAGAGAGTTTCCCGGAGAGAAGCGGCCTTCTTAGGTACTATTAAATTCGCCTACTCCGCGTAGGGCGGCCATCCCATGGCCTTGCCGCCGAGCAGATGAGCATGTAGATGCTTTACGCTCTGTCCCCCGTCGTTTCCGGTATTCACAACAAGGCGGTAGCCGTTTTCCGCAATACCGAGCTTGACAGCTACGTCTCTCGCCACCGTAAACATACGGCCTATCAGACCGGCGTCCGTATCCGCGAGCTCCGCGACGGACGCTATGTGTTTTTTGGGTATTATCAAAACGTGAACGGGCGCCTGAGGCGACATATCGTTAAAGGCAAAGACTTCTTCGTCCTGATATACCACGGTAGTGGGTATCTCGCCGGAGGCCAGCTTACAGAAAATGCAGTCGGACATCTTATTTCTCCTCTCTTCCTAAAAGCCCCTCGCTATAAAGGGCCATAGGCACAACATCTATAAAGCTTCCGCTTATATCGCAATCACTATCGGTATAAAAATATATCTCGGCAAAGTTGTCCGCGTGACCCCGCCAGAGGCCGTTCGAAAGCTTTTCCTCGGCAAGCACTTTTTGCGTTTTGCCTATAAGTCCGCGGCGAAAATTTGCCGAAACCTCGTTCGCCAGTTCTATGAGCCTGCGGTTTCTCTCTTTTTTTACGGACGCGGAAAGCTGCCCGTCCATGTCCGCGGCCGGAGTAAGCGGGCGCGGAGAGTAAGGGAAGGCGTGCACCTTAAGATAGCCTGCCTTCCTGACCATTTCGAGACTCTGTTCAAAGTCTTCTTCGCTTTCTCCCGGAAAACCCGCTATTATATCCGTAGTTATCCCGTAGAAGGGATCGAAATCTCTCAAGACCTTTACTATTTCGAGATAGTCTTCTCTTCCGTATCGCCTGCGCATGGCGGTAAGCACGCGCTCGCTGCCGCTCTGAAGCGCCAGATGAATATGGTGACACAGCTTGTCGTACTTAAACAGCCTGCTTACATACTCGGCGTCAACCACCGTGGGTTCCATCGAGCCCAGCCTTATGCGGAAATCTCCGTCTATCTCGCTTACGGCTTTTACCGCAAGCTCCACCCCGTACACGGTGTTTTTATCCTCGGGAAGCCCGTTTTCGAGGCCGTACAGGGCGGTATTGATGCCGGTAAGGACTATTTCCCTGTAACCCGCGTCTACGAGCTTTTTTGCCTCGGCAACTATATCGGAAAGGGCCCTTGAGCGCACCGCGCCTCTTGCATAGGGGATTATGCAGTAGGAGCAGAAGCGGTCGCAGCCATCCTGAATCTTCACCAGAGCCCTTGTTCTTCCTTCGAGGCAGCTTACGCTGCCGCACTCTTCGTATTCTTTTCCCGGCTCTTTTTCACCGGACACATGGCTTTGGCGCACTCTGTTGCGCAGAAAATCTTCTACGTATTCGGGGGCTCGCAACTTGTCCGCCGTGCCCATGAGTATGTCGGCTTCGACTACGGCCGCGGCCTCTTCGGGGTTGGTCTGAGGATAGCAGCCCATCATTACCGCCACGGCCCCGGGATTTTCCTTCTTGACTTTTCTTATA
>DAONZO010000153.1:0-3197 GCA_035406945.1 Bacillota bacterium
GACCTTCAGGACAGCGTAATAGCGAGGCTCAAGGTAATGGGAGGCTTAAACACCTCCGAAAGAAGGGTGCCTCAGGACGGGCGCGCCAATGTATCCGTAAAGAATAAAGATATAGACCTGCGTATTTCCACTCTCCCCACCATATACGGCGAGAAGATGGTAATACGTCTTTTGGATAAGTCCGCCCAGTTCCTCTCCAGGGGCGGCATAGGACTGGACCCCGTAAACAGCAAGCGTTTCGACCACATAATGAGGAACACCAGCGGAGTAATACTCATCTCCGGCCCCACGGGCAGCGGAAAATCCTCCACCATGAGCACCATGATACACGAGCTCAACAAAGAGACGGTTAACCTGGTTACTTTGGAAGACCCCGTAGAGTTCAACATAGACGGAGTAAACCAGGTGCAGATAAACGAAAAGACCGGCATGACCTTTGCCAACGGTCTGCGCTCCATACTGCGCCAGGACCCGGACGTAATCTCCGTGGGAGAGATAAGAGACGGCGAAACCGCCGAAATAGCCATGAGGGCCGCAATTACCGGCCACCTCGTCCTCTCCACCATACACACCGGAGACGCCATATCCACGCTCGACAGGCTTGTGGACATAGGCGTGCCTCCCTACCTTACCTCAGTTGCTCTCAAGGGTATAATAGCCCAGAGGCTCGTAAGAAAGGTGTGCACCGCTTGCAAGAAAGCCTACGAGCCCACGGACGACGAGCTGGAGCTCGTCGGAATGGAGCGCACCCCCGGCCTTCAGTTCTATAAGGGAGCCGGCTGCCCCAACTGCTCGCACAGCGGTTACAAGGGCAGGGTAGGCGTCTTCGAGATACTCATAATAAACAAGGATATAAGAAAAGGCATCGTTCACGACGCGGACAGAGAGAGCTTTGAACGCTTTGCCGCCGCCGACGGCTTCGTAAGCATAGCCGCCCGCGCCCGCGCCATGCTGACGGAGGGGCTCACATCTGTCGAAGAAGCCGCCAAAGCCATATACTCCACCAACGAATAGGAGGCAGCATGAACATCGAACGTCTTGTAGCAAGGGCTGCGGAGCTCGGAGCTTCGGACATACATATAGCCTTCGGCCAGCCTCCCAAAATAAGGGTGGACGGCGAGCTTACGGATCTCCCCGGAGAAGCGCCTCTAAGCGACGCGGACTGCGAAGAAGCTGCCCGTCAGCTTTTGGGTGTAGCCATGCCTCCGAGGGGCGAAATAGACCTTTCTATGCATCTTGCGGGGCGCAGGATAAGAGGCAATGTCTATCGCCAGAGCGGACACGTTTCCGCCGCGATAAGATTGCTGGCGGACGTAATACCGGAACTGGAGACCTTGGGCCTTCCCCCGGTCGTGGACACCTTTCCGCACTACAACAAGGGAATAATACTCGTAACCGGTGAAACCGGCTCCGGAAAATCCACCACTCTTGCCGCCATACTCAAGAGAATAAACGAGACCCGCAGACAGCATATAATCACCTTGGAAGACCCCGTGGAATACGTGCACGAATCCAAGCTCTGTCTGGTGGACCAGCGCAGCGTGGGTCAGGATACCGAAAGCTACGCGGACGGCCTCAGAGCCATGCTCAGAGAAGACCCGGACGTGATACTCATAGGCGAGATGCGAGACCTTCCCACCATAGAGACGGCTCTTACCGCCGCCGAGACGGGTCACCTGGTCTTCGCCACCCTGCACACCAACAGCGCGGCGGACGCAATAGACAGAATAGTGGACGTCTTTCCGGCCGAAAGACAGAAGCAGATAAGGATGCAGCTCTCCATGACCTTAGTGGCCGTGCTCTCTCAGCAGCTTTTAAAGAAGCAGGGCGGGGGCAGGGTATGCGCCTGCGAGTGCATGATAGTAACCGGAGCCATACGCAATCTCATAAGAGAGGGCAAGACCCCTCAGATAGCGAACGCGGTCGCCACATCCGCAAACGTCGGTAGCATAACCATGGACAACGCCATAATAAAGCTCTTCAAAGAGAAGAAGATAGACGCGGAAACCGCCAGGGCCGCGGCTCACGACGCGGAATACGTAAAGAAGAATACGATGTTCTAATTTTGGCACGGGCCGAAGGGAGGCAGACACTCCGTGAAAGCATACAAATACAAAGCGCTTTCCCACAGCGGTAAAAAGCTGTCCGGCGTGGTGGAAGCCTACGACGAGTTCGAGGCCGTTAGCAAGATAAAGGAAAGCTGCAACGTAATACTGGATATAGTAGAGGTAAAGGGGGGCAAGAAAGAGAGGATAAATCTCAACGACCCTCTTTGGGTGAGCGAGAAAGTCCTTGCCCTGGTAGCCTCTCAGTTTGCCATACTGCTCAAATCCGGCCTGCCTACCGCGAGAACGGTGGAGATTATAGCCCAGCAGACCAACGACAACCTTATGAAGCGCATACTGCTTCAGGTGAAGGAAGACGTTTTGGCGGGCTACAGCCTCGCCCAGAGTCTGGACAGCAGAGGAAAGAAGATACCTCAGGCCTTTATAGAGACCGTAAGAGCCGGCGAAGTCTCCGGTACCTTGGAGAACTCCTTTTCAAAGCTGGCCGACTACTACGAGAATTCCTATAAGCTCCGAGGCAAGGTGAAGGGCGCCATGCGCTATCCCATAATGCTGATAGTGCTTTCCATAATTGTGGTAATAGTGGTGGTGAACGTAGCCGTGCCTACCATATCCAATATGATAAGCTCAACCGGCGGAAGCATGCCCTGGCCTACGCAGTTTCTGTTGGACGTCTACAACTTCTTTAAGAAGTACGGATTCGGCATAATAATAGGTCTTGCTGTGCTTGGCATCATATATGCCGTTTGGGGCAAGACGGAAGAAGGCAAGGTGAAGCGCGGCGAGCTGGCTCTTAAGCTGCCGGTGCTGGGGCAGATAAACACCTTAAACGCGGCCTCCGAGTTCGCCGGCAACATGATGACGCTGCTGTCTTCCGGTCTTCCCGTAACAAAGGCCCTTTCCATAACGGGCAAGGTCATGAGCAACTATGTGGTGGGCAAGTCCGTAGCGGGAACAGTCTTCGACATAGAAGAGGGCAAGCGCTTAGGCGACGTTCTGCGGGACAACCCCTATCTGCCGCCTCTGCTCACCGAGATGACGGCCGTGGGCGAGGAGTCCGGCTCTCTGGAAGAGACCCTCAGAATAATAGGCGCATACTTCGACTCCGAGGTGGAGGAGAAGACCACAAAG
>DAONZO010000154.1:0-3168 GCA_035406945.1 Bacillota bacterium
GAAATCCGCTTATTCCGCCGAGCTGCCTGAGACCGTCCATAGCCTCCCAGCGCCCCGTGAGCATCTTGTGAACGTAGGATTGATGGCCTACGTCCCATACAATTTTGTCTTTAGGGGAATTGAAGACCCTGTGGAGAGCAATCGTCAGCTCAACCACACCCAAATTAGAGGCGAGATGACCGCCTCTCTTTGAAACGCTGTCTATCAGTTTTTCTCGTATTTTCGACGCGAGCTCGCAAAGCTCGCCCTGCTGCATGTCTTTAAGAGCTGCGCATATGTCGGATGCATATTTTTCGTGTATCATATCAGTTGATTTGTCTTTCCAGGTAATCGAGCACGAAGCTCAGAGCTTCCGCATGATCGTAGTATCCCCTTATCGCCGCCCTGGCCTTCGACAAAAGTTCCATGGCATACTCTTTAGACTTTTCTATGCCGTAGAGGGCCGGATAGGTGGATTTCTCGGCCTCGGCGTCTCCCCCGGCGGCCTTGCCTCTTTCCTCACCCTTTCCTATGACATCCATGATATCATCTATGATCTGAAAGGCGAGACCTAAGTTTTCTCCGAACACGGAAAGCTTTGCCAAAACGGCCGCGTCAGCCCCTCCGAGGTGGGCGCCTGCCAAAAGCACCGACTTTATGAACGCGGCGGTCTTGTTCAGGTGAATATAGGCGAGCAGCTGCGGATCCGGCGTCCTGCCCTCGGCCTCCATATCCGATACCTGGCCGGCTATCATTCCGCGGCATCCCGTTCCCTTGCTTATCACGAAGGCGGCCTTTACGCGACGCTTAAGGCGTTCCGAATCGTCGAGATAGAGCAGCATATCCTTCGTCATTGCCTCGTAGGCGGCGGAAAGCAGACCGTCTCCGGCAAGAACGGCCATTCCCTCCCCGAAGATCCTGTGGCTGGAGGGCTTTCCTCTTCTGTAATCGTCATCGTCCATGCAGGGAAGGTCGTCGTGCACGAGGGAATAGGTCTGAATGTACTCCACCGCGCAGGCATAGGGAAGCGCGGCGGCGGCCGAGCCTCCGCAGAGTTCGCAGGCGGCAAGCAGCAAAATCGGCCTTATGCGCTTTCCTCCGGCGGTGAGACTGTAGGTCATGGCCTTGAGCAGGGATGAGCTCTTAGGATCCACTTCGGGCAGATAGTCCGGAAGGTGCTCATCCACCATTCTCTTGTAGCGGTTAAAATCGGGGCTGTTCATGGCATGGCCTCCTATTCTTCGAAATCCTCTACGCTGTCCGTTTCCGGCCTGTATACTTCTATTTTTTGCCTGACTTCATCTAATATTTTCAAGCAGAGCTCGTGATACTCTCCGCACTTTTTATATACTTCGAGACTTTCTTCCAGACCCAGCTTTCCGCTCTTCAATATAAAAACGTTTTCTTCCAGAAGGGCCATGGCCTCCTCAAAACTCATTTTCTTATTCTTCATCTTCCAAAAGCCTTTCCTCTACACGGCAGATGAGGCTGCCGTCCTTAAGCATTACCTTTATGCTGTCTCCGGGAGAAGCGTCGCATGCGCTTTCCAGTCTTTTTCCGAACCTGTCGCTTACCATGGCATAGCCTCCGCCTATAAGCCTCAGAGGGTTGGCCCCGTCCGCCTCCAGTTTTAAAAGGCTCAGAGCATGCGCGGCCTTAAGAAGTATGCTGTCCAGGCTTTGTGTCGCGTATTCGAGGTTTCGCCGCACCCGGGCTCTTGCGTCTTCCTCCATGTCCGCAATAAAGCCGTAGAGCTTCTGCGGAGCAAGGCTTGCGAGCCTCGATATTTCGAGCGAAAACTCACTTACGGCAAGCTCCGCGGCGGCCGTGGGCGTAGAGCCTCTAAGGTCCGCCGCAAGGTCGCTCAAAACATTGTCCGTCTCGTGCCCGACCGCGGAAATTATCGGGATTCTGGAAGCATATACGGCCCTTACCACGGCTTCTTCGTTGAAGCACCAAAGGTCTTCAGCGGAGCCTCCGCCCCGACCCGCGATTATCAGGTCGAGGGTAGGAAAACGCTCGTTTAGAATCTTTATGGCGGCGACTATGCTGTCCGCCGCTCCTTCCCCCTGCACGAGGCAGGGGCAAAGCAAAACGTTTACCAGGGGGCTTCTTCTTTTTACGGTCGTAATGATATCTCTTATCGCGGCTCCCGTAGGAGATGTTACCACGCCTATATTCCGTACGCGTTCCGGAATCGGACGTTTGTGGGACTCGTCGAAAAGCCCCTCCTTGGCGAGCTTGTTTTTAAGGTTTTCGTAGGCTTTCTTAAGTTCTCCTTCGCCTTCAACGTCTATATCTCTTACGTATAGAGAGTAGCTGCCGTTCCTTTCAAACACGGATACGGAACCGTAGGCTATTATCTCCATGCCTTCGGAAAGTTCAAAGCGCAGGCGTTGCACGCGGTCTTGCGGCAAAAAACAGTTTATGCGGCTGCTCTCGTCTTTAAGTGAAAAATAACAATGCCCGCTGCTGTGACGCGTAAAACCGGACAGCTCGCCCCTTACCCCTATGTTTCCGAGTATGGGGTCGTTTGCAAGCAGCCTTTTAATGTAACTGTTAAGCTGTGATACCGATACGGGTTTGAATGCCATTATTTATATATAGCAACGCCCACGGCGTTGTCTCCGCAAAGCTCGGCTTTCCCGAACATATATCCGCTGTTTTCGCAGGCCGTCCTTAAAAATACGCTGGCGGCGACCCCGCCGCTCACTAAAACCTGGGATGCCCCGCTCCTGATTTTCGCATCTTCAATCAAATATTTGAAACTCTCCGCTATCCTCTGCATCGCATACATTGCCAACTCGTCTTTTGGCATGCTTCCCACCTTGCCAAGAAGCTGAGTTTCGAGGCCGGAAAGATTGAGCTTCCCATCCTTTACGCAAAGACGGCAGAAAGGATTTGTAGAGGCAACAAGGCCCCCGTTCTCTTTAAGCCGCTTAAGAGCGAGTTTGTCGAGCGCTTCCCCGGCCGGAAAGTCATACCCGAGAGCCACACCGAGCCTGTCTAAAAGCTGGCCGTAGGATATGTCCGAAGTACATGCCATCACCGATATTTCGGCCTTCGAGAGCCCGTTTCCGGCGCCCGAAACAAGCACGGTTTCCAAGGTTCCGCCGGAAAGATGTGCGCAGAGAAAGGGCGAGGCGAAATCCGCGGCATTTCCGAGAGAGGCCGCCATGATATGGCCCT
>DAONZO010000155.1:0-3144 GCA_035406945.1 Bacillota bacterium
GGCAGCTCTTCGGCTACGGAGTTCCGCCGGCCTGGATGCCGCGTCAGGCTCTGCACGCGTCCGGGCTGAGCTTTAGACATCCGTCGGAGAAAAAGACTCTCGAACTTAAAGCCGGACTTCCGGAAGACATTGAGGCTTGTATGGATTTTTTGAGGTTGAATAAATGAAAGTACAATTTTGCGGAGCGGCGACGGGTGTAACCGGAAGCTGCCATATGGTATCCACGGAAAAGCACAGCATACTTCTTGACTGCGGCCTCTTTCAGGGCGGCGCTTCGGAAGACGCGCAGAACTACGAGGATTTTCCCTTTAACCCTGCCGATATCGAGTGCGTGGTGCTGAGCCACGCTCACATAGATCACTGCGGAAGGCTGCCGCTGCTTGTAAAGCGCGGTTTTAAGGGCAAGATATACGCCACGACTCCCACCGCGGAGCTTTTGGATGTCATGCTCAAAGACAGCGCGCACATTCAGGAGCAGGAAGCGATCTGGCAGAACAGGAAGGCTCAGAGGGCCGGAAAACCGCTCGTCGAGCCACTTTATACCACACAGGACGCGGAGGACACCTTAAAGTTTGTGGTTCCGGTTCTCTACGATACCCTCGTAGAGATAAACGACCAGATGAAGATAGTCTTTAACGAAGCCGGCCACATATTAGGCTCCGCGATAATCGAGCTGTGGGTAACGGAAGATGACGGCACCTGCAAGATGGTGTTTTCCGGGGACCTGGGCATGGTCGACCGCCCCATACTCAGAGACCCGGTTCGTATTAAAAAGGCCGATTACGTCATATTGGAGGCCACCTACGGAGACCGCCTGCACGAGCCTAACCCCATAAGCATAGAAAGGCTCATAGATATTATCGCGCACACCACCAAACGGGGCGGCAATGTTGTGATACCGAGCTTTGCCGTCGGGCGCACCCAGGAGCTGATATTCGAGCTCAACAAGGTCTGGGACGGCAGCGGCCCCATGCACGACGCTCTTAAAGACGTGCCGGTTTACGTCGACAGCCCCATGGCCATAGAGGCCACCGAGATATTTAAGCACAACGCCCAGGTCTACGATGAGGAAATGAAAAGCTTCCTGCTTGCCGGAGACCACCCTCTGGATTTTCCGAACATTCACTTTACAAAGACCAGCGAGGAAAGTCAGCGCATAAATTTCGACACAACGCCCAAGGTGATAATTTCGGCCAGCGGGATGTGCGACGCCGGAAGGATACGTCATCACCTTAAGCACAATCTTTGGAATCCGAAGAGCAGCGTGGTCTTTGTCGGCTACCAGGCGGAGGGCTCTTTGGGCCGCCTGATTCTGAACGGGGCCGAAGAGGTCAAGCTCTTCGGAGAGACTATAAAGGTTGCGGCCGAGATACATAATCTGGAAGGCTTTTCCGGACATGCGGACCGCGACGGCCTGTTCAACTGGCTTTGCGGCTTCGAGAAGAAGCCGCGCGCGATCTTTCTGGTACACGGAGAGTCGTCTTCCAAGCACAGCTTTGCGGCTTTTGTAAAGGAGCATCTGGGCTGGGACTGCGAGGTTGTAGAAGGCGTAGATTTGTATTCTCTGGCCTGTGGAAGCGACGAGTACAGCGTGCAGGGCAAAGACGCCGCGGTGGCGGAATTTGCCGCGCCGGAAGAAATGCGCGATGTCCGAAGACGCTTAAGCGACATTCACAATACTTTAGAAGATGTGCTCTACAATGCGATAACGGCCATACAGGCGGATATGCCCCCCGAGCAGCTCGCCCGAATTAAAAATGTGATTGCCGCATTGGAAAAGGATACCATGGACCTCAGCTCACATATAAGCGTTTAGGGCCTGCATCTGCCTTCTCCGACGCTTGCGTCGGAGTTTTTTTGCGTATATCCGCGCAAAGACGGGTGCTATCGGCACAGCAAACAGGCTTCTCGTCAGCTTTGCTAATAATAATGATATTTGCATACCTAATTGTTAAAATTCCATAAATTATTGAGAACAGTTAATATTTAGTATATAATACTATTTGGTAAGCATGGGCGTTTATGCTCTTTTAAAAAGCGATAAAACAAAGGAGGACACAAATGAAAAGAATTCTAAGCTTGTTTATGGTGATTGCAATGTTGCTTTCCGTTACGGCCTGCAGCTCGCCAAAACCCCACACGGTTGTTGAAAAATTCTGCGACGCCATGAAGAAGTTCGACATTCAGGTCATGTCCGAATGCGTCAAGGGCGGTATGGGACCCGACGATATTTTCGGCGAAGACAGCGACGACATGGAGCAGGCTCTTTTGGACTACATGAAAAAATGCGCCGAAAACATAAAGTACAAGGTTGTGTCGGCTGCGATGGACGGAGACAAGGGAGAAGTTACGGTTGAATTCACCTACAAGGACTTCGGTCCCGCGGTTAATGCGGCGCTCGAAGAGATGATGATTGAATTATTCGCCGCAGCGTTTTCGGAGGATTACGACGAGTCCGCGCTGACGGAAAAATTCATGACAGCATTGAACAACAAATCGGATGCTTCCAAGATGAACGATGTCACGAAGACCGTAAAATTCAACTGCGAAAAATCCGGAAAAGACTGGCTGATTTCCGAGGTTCCGGAAGACGTCATGCATGTGCTCAGCGCCAACATCATGAACGCTTTCGAAGATTTTTACAATGAACCCGACGATTTTTGGGGCGACTACGATGATGATGAATTCACTCCGGGACAGGATGCGACAAGCGCCGTATTTCCGGGGGAAATCACCGCTTTGGAAGATTACGACATTACGGTAACAGACTGCGTTGAAACCACGGAACTTTTTGGAGAATATTCGAAAGATACCGCCGAGAGCGGCATGAAATTCGTGGTATATTCCGTCGAGGTAAGCAACACATCCAATAATGCCTTATATTTCGGAGCAATGGATGTCGATTTTTACGACAGCACGGATCGCTACTACTCGTATTTCAACACATGGTCGCTCGATGATGTTCTTTATTACGAGGAAATCTTCCCCGGCAATACCGCATCCGGCACCTTGGTTTTCCAGGTTCCCGAGGACTGCAGCGGATACTACTTCGTTCTTCCCAAGCCTGCGGGTGACGGATACTACGCGTTTTACGGCTCCGGCACTTCGGGTGGAAACGCAAGAAGCGTGGCGGGATATCCGGAG
>DAONZO010000156.1:0-3117 GCA_035406945.1 Bacillota bacterium
AGTGGTCCATATGCTCGCCTATGATCTGCTTTCCGAGACCGTTGAGCGCGGAGCGCACGGCGGAAAGCTGCACCAGCACGTCGGAGCAGTCTCTGTCGTCTTCTATCATCTGCTTCACGTGCTGAAGATGGCCCACTATTCTGTTGATGCGGCTTATCTGCCGCCTCTTTCCCTCTTTAGAGTGAAAATGACTGTGCTTATGCTCCCCCATCATCGACCTCCGTGCTTGCTTTTCCTTTTTTGAAATATTCCGCTACGGCCTCCGCCGCCGAAATGTTCATACCGTCCACCTGCGCTAATTCGTAGAGCGATGCCGACTTTATGGCCTCCACGCTTCCGAAGTCCGCAAGCAGCGCCCTCTTTCTCTTTTCGCCTATACCCCGAATATTGTCCAGCACCGAGCGCGACAGAGCCTTGCCGCGCAGTTTGCGGTGATAGTCTATCGCGAAGCGGTGTACTTCCTCCTGTATTGAGCCTATATAGGCGTAGAACCTCTGATGCTCCTTGAGCAGAATCTCCCGGCCTTCGTAAAGAATGGCCCGCGTCCTGTGTTTTTCGTCCTTGACCGCGCCGGCGACCGGAATGTCGAAGTCCAGGGCCTTGAGCACCGCCTTCGCGGCGTTTATCTGGTTTTCTCCGCCGTCCATCAGTATCAGGTCCGGAAGCAGGGAAAAACCCGGAGCGCCGTTCCTGGCCTCCTTAAAGCGGCGAAACAGCATCTCCTGAAGGCTTCCGGTATCGTCCGGACCCTCTATCGTCTTTATTCTGAAGCGTCTGTAATCCTTGCGCTGCGGCCGGCCGTCTAAAAAGACCACCATGCCGCCCACGGAATCCACGCCGTTTATGTTGGAAATATCGTAGGCCTCTATGCGGTGCAGCTTGCCTGCGAGCTCGGAGCCGAATACCGCTCGCAGGCCCTCGCGCACGGCCTCTTCCTTTTCAAGCTGACGCCTCGCCCTCTCGTCGAGGTCCTTCACCATTTCGTCGACATCCTTGCGGACGAGGTCCATGAGCGCCCGCTTTTCTCCCCTCTCGGGCGCGGTCAGGGCAACCCTGCCGCCGCGTTGGCCGGAGAGCCAGTCCTCCAAAAGCTCCGCGTCCGCGGGCCTTTTGGTCAGCAATATCTCCCTGGGTATGAGCACGCTGGCGTAGTAATACTGCTTTATGAACTCCGCCGCCTGTTCCTCGCTGCGCCCGGGATGAAGGTCTCCAAGAAAGAAGCTCTCCCTGCCGGAAAGCTTGCCCTCGCGGACGGTAAACAGCACCGCGTGCGCGCCGGAAAGCCCCTTGCATATGAGGATTATGTCCAAATCTTCGGGACGGCTCAGAACCACGCGCTGCTTTTGATTTATGGTCTCAACCGCCCTTATGTAATCCCTGTACGCGGCGGCCTGTTCGTAATCCATCGCCTCGGAACAGGCCTTCATCCTCTCCGAAAGCAGCTGCATCAGCTCTTTGTCTCGTCCGTGCAAAAACTCCAATGCCTTGCCTAAAGAGGCCATATAATCGGCCTTGGCGACATCGCCCCTGCATATCCCCCGGCACTGATGTATGTGATAGTTGAGGCAGGGCCGAAAACCCTCCGGAAAGTCCGCGGCGGGGCAGCGCTTAAGCGCGTATACCGAATTGAGCAGGTCTATTATCGTGTTGACCGCGCCGGCGTCCGCATAGGGGCCGAAGTACCTCGAACCGTCGTTTACTATGCGCCTGGTCTTGAGTATGCGGGGGAATTCCTCCTTTAAGGTGACCTTTATGTAAGGGTAGGTCTTGTCGTCTCTGAGCAGTATATTGTACTTGGGCGTGTGCTTTTTTATGAGATTGCACTCCAATATCAGCGCTTCCATCTCGCTGCCCGTGCTTATGTACTCGAATTCGGCTATATGCTCCACCATGCGGCGGACCTTGGGAGGCTGATTGGCCGGAGACTGAAAATACTGCCTCACCCGGCGGCTTAAGTTTACCGCCTTTCCGACATATATTATCTGCCCGAACTCGTCCTTATGAAGATAGACGCCCGGAGACTCCGGCAGCTTTTTCAGTTCGTCCTGAATTATGAACATCTATTCCTCGTCTTCGCGGCTCATCTGATAACGGCTGTCGAAGCGCCTCATCCATTCCTGGCGCCGCCGTTCTTCGGCCTCGGCCTTTGCCTTGCGCCTGGCCGCCCTCGCCGCCGCGCGCTTCTTCTTGCGCTTGTAGGCTATGTAGAAAATGACGGCGAAAAACAGTATTGCAAGCAGCAGTAAGGAGCCTAAGACTATCGCGCCTATGCGCAATATCTTTTCCGCCAGCGCATCCTCTATGCCGAAGTTGGAAAGGAAGCCGCCCTCGGGCACGTCCGCGGCGGCCAGCAGAGGATAGCGGCCTATCTCTATTCCGCCCTCGTATATGGTCAGCTCTCCTATCTCCTGGCCCTTAAATACCGGCGCGGGCACATTCTCCATTATCGAGACTTCCGTTCTGATAAGGCTTCCGGAGGCCTCGGCCGGCAGGGTGAGTATCACGTCTTCGGAAGAAAGCACCCCCACCGTTCTTACTGAGCCTTTTTTAACGCTCGCCACCCCCATATCGAGGCCCGCGCTCATGACCTGCTCCGTGCGGAAATTCTCAAAACCCCAGTCGAGCAGGCCTATGCTGTCGGAAAAACGGCCCAGCGTGGAGGATTTCAGAACAACGCAGAGCAGCTTCGTGCCGTTTCTCTCGGCCGAAGAAACAAGGCAGCCCTGAGCCTCGGGGGTATAGCCCGTCTTTATGCCCGTGCAGCCGTCGTATTTGCAGTAGCGGTAGACTCCGTTCACGGTGACCCTGTTGGCCTCCGTGCAGTCGTAGAGCATAAGGTTGGTGTTCTGCACCGTCCGCTCTCCGCTGAGATTGGTTTCCCTCATGACATAGCTCGGGGTTCTTACCACGTCGCGAAAGACGGGATTCTGCATGGCGCAGAGGGCTATCCTGCCAAGATCCGCCGCGCAGCTGTAATGCCCCTCCTCGTGCAGTCCGCTGGGATTTTTGAAGCAGGTATTTACGCAGCCCAGGGCCAAAGCCCTTTCGTTCATCATCGCGACGAAGGCCTCGGTGCTTCCGGCAACGGCCTTAGCCAAAAAGACCGAGCCGTCGTTG
>DAONZO010000157.1:0-1020 GCA_035406945.1 Bacillota bacterium
AGGCGTGTGCGCGGTGCGCGGTGCCGAAGGCGTCGTTGACGAAGATATCGGCGAGCGAAGCCAGTTCCTTTGCAAAGGCGGGGTCGTTCTTCTCTTCCTCGGCCCTGTATCGCACGTTTTCGAGCAGCATGATTTCGCCGGGCTTGAGCGCCGCGGCCTCTGCGCGAACGGAATCATCCACAACCACGTCCGAGGCGGCAAATATCACGGGCTTGCCTAAAAGCTCCGCTATGCGAGTAGCTACCGGCGCAAGAGTAAATTCGGGCTTTGCCTGACCCTTAGGACGCCCTAAATGAGACATGAGTATTACGGCCGCGCCGTTTTCGAGCAGATACCGCACCGTGGGCATGGCGGAGCTTATACGGATATCGTCGCTTATGACGCCCTCTTGCATAGGAACGTTGAAGTCGCAACGGACTATGACCTTCTTGTCTTTTACGTCGATGTCTCTTACGGTCTTTTTCATTGTCTTTCCTTTCCGGGCCTTAGCCCAAAACCTATCGCAAGCTGCCGCGCGCCGCGAAAGCGCGTCAGTGGGCAAAACGGAACAAGGCCCCCGCCACAGCGCCGAACAGTATAAAAAATATGGGATGTATCCTCTTAAGCGGTTCGGCAAAATTGCTCAAAAGCCAGACCGCGGCAAAGAGCGCAAGAAAGCGCGGCTGCACGGAGCCGTCCGCGAACATGCACAAAATTATCAAGCTGAGCGCGGCTGCCCCTATCAGGCCCGTTGAGGCCGGCCTTATTCCGGCAAATGCCTTATCCACGATGCGATTTTCCCGGAATGCCTTAAGAAACATCGCAATTATCAGTGTTACCAATACGGACGGAAGCGATACCCCCAGCGTGGCTACGACCGCCCCGGCGATGCCCGCGGTGTTGTAGCCCACATAGGTAGCCATGTTGACACCTATGGGTCCGGGCGTGGACTCGGAGACCGCCACCATGTCGGCAAGCTCCGTAAGCGTAAACCAGCCCGTCGAGGCTGACATACTCTTTAGAAATGGCAGGGTCGCCATG
>DAONZO010000157.1:1030-3030 GCA_035406945.1 Bacillota bacterium
AGAACAGGCCTGTCTTGAAAAATTCCCAAAAAAGCCGAAGATATATCATTCTTTTTGGCCCTCCGCTTTAGTGAAAATTATGCCGGCCAGGGCCGCAAGCACCACAAAGACCGCCGGCGAAAGCCGGGTAAAATATGCGCCCGCAAAAACCGCGGCAAAGACCGCAAATCCGAAAACTCCCGATACATTTTTCTTAAACAGTTTTACGAAGGCGTTCAAAATCAGCACGCAAACGCACACCCTTACTCCGGCGAACGCGTCCTGCACTTCGGGTATATCCGCAAAGCCGGAAAGAAAAGCGGCTATGGCCACTATTACCACGAGCGACGGAAAGACCACGCCCAAGGCCGCGACTATCCCTCCGATTGCGCCCTTTTGCCTGTGGCCGACGAAGGTGGCCGTGTTTACCGCGATTATTCCGGGAGTGCACTGGGCTATGGCGAAGTAGTCCGTCAACTCCTCCTCCGTTGTCCAGCCGCGGGTCTCCACTATTTCTCTTTGCAGCAGGGGCAGCATGGCCATTCCGCCGCCGAAGGTCAGGAGCCCGACCTTCGCAAAAGATATGAACAATTCAATAAGCTTTTTCATATATTTAAGTATATCACATTTCCGGCACGGCAGGCGGATATGAATACTTGAACGGCGGCTTTTTTGTTGATATATTTATTGTTGCGGAGGTAAGCATGGGAATCTTGAACAGACTAAGCGGCATATACGAAAACTCGCTCGCCGCCTTCGAAAACGGCGGCGCGGGAAGCGGTTTCAGCACCCTCATGCTGCTTGGCGGCGCACGGGAAGACTGCCGAAACCGCCTGATTTTGGGCGATAATTTAGAGCTGCTTAAAAAGCTGCGCTCCGAAGGCGGGAGCGTTGACTTCATATACATAGACCCGCCTTTTTTTTCCGGCGCCGACTACGACGCGAGGGTCAATGTTGCGGGCTCGGGAATAAAGAACAAGGCTTACGGCGACCGCTGGAAAGACGGACTCGAAGGCTTCCTGTCCATGCTGACTCTCAGGCTGCTCTACATGAAGAATATTCTATCCGAAAAAGGCTGCATAGCCGTGCACCTGGACCGCCGTGCCGTTCATTACGCAAAGCTGATGCTCGACGAAATTTTCGGTGAAGAGCGCATGGTGAACGAGCTCATATGGACGTACAAATCCGGCGGCTCCGGACGGCGGTCTTTTTCTCACAAGCACGACACCATACTCGTCTACTCGAAGAGCGAAAACTATGTGTTTAACCCGCAAAAGGAAGTCTCATACAACAGGCAGGGCAGACCGTATAACTTCAAGGGAGTAAAGGAGTATCAGGACGAGCGGGGCAATTGGTACACCCTCGTAAACAGGAAGGATGTAATCGCCGTGGACATGGTGGGAAGAACGTCATCCGAGCGCACCGGCTACGCCACCCAAAAGCCGGAAGCCCTGATCAGAATCCTTGTGGAGAGCTTTACGGACGAAGGAGCCCTTTGCGCCGACTTCTTCTGCGGAAGCGGAAGCTTGGGGGCCGCGGCCCATGCTCTGGGGCGGAGCTTTCTATGCTGCGACTCGGGACCCCAGGCCGTGGAAATCAGCTGCAGGCGCCTCGCCCTTGCGGGGGCGGAATTTGCGCTGGATAAGACTAAAGAAAGCTCTTTCAGGAAGGCCGAGTTGCATGCGGAAATTGAACACGAAAACGCAAGCGAGCCTTGCATAAAAAGCAAGATCGCGGAAAGCGGAGCAAAAACCAGCAAAGGATCTGCAAGCATAAGGCTGATATCATATAAGATTCCCGTCGCAGCCCTCGAGCTCGACGCCAAGCAGCAAAAAAAACTAAAAGAAAAGAGCATAAGCATTATTTATATAAGTCACCATCTTAAGGAAATATTTGAAATATGTGACAGGGTTACAGTTCTTCGTGATGGACAGAAAATATTAACGGATGAAACAAAAAAACTTGATATGTCTGTTCTTGTTGAAGCAATGTTAGGTAAAAAAATAGTTCAGACAATTAAT
>DAONZO010000158.1:0-2941 GCA_035406945.1 Bacillota bacterium
CGGCCGTCAACAGGCCAATAGCGGACGCCTTTATCTCCTCGCTCGAAAACAGAGAACTTTCAAGGCCCGTCTACGCTTTTCCGCTCATATGCGCGAGCGAAGCAATTATAGTGGACAGCTCCGTAATGTATAACATGGCTTACGCAAACTTTGTGGACCTCGGCCTGATAAGCGACGAAGCGGATTCGGAGGAGCTCGACTTCGGCGCTCTTATGATACTCTGCTCCTTTGTTCAGGATAAGTATATGTATCCTCAGCTTCGCGACAGGTACGGAGCCTACGGAGCCTTCTGCGACGTCACCGAGGACGGGGTCTACCTCCTCAGCTACCGGGACCCCAACGTTTTGGAAACCTTCCAGGTCTACATGGATCTGCCGGAATGGATGGAAAGCAATAAAGACGTGGACCAGGAAACCCTTAACGACTACATACTTTCCACCTTCGCTTACATGGCAACGCCCGCGGGAGAACTCAGCGGGGCTCAGAGCGCCATACTTTCGATGCTGAGCGCCACTCCGCAGGAGTACGCGATAGACATGCTGGAGGAGATAAAGGGCGTAAACGTCGATAAATTCAATCAGTACAGCGGAATCTTCGCCGATATGATGGACTACGGCGTAATTTCGAGTTCGGGTTCAATAGCCAAGATTAACGAAAACGACAATCTCTACGACGATGTACTCAATCCCTTCGGAACGGTGGACAAGTCCAATCTTTACAGGGACATTGAAAGAGGAAATCCGTACTATGCCGCGCTTCAGTACGTCGTCGGCGGCAATCTTATGGACCCGCAGGAAGAGACCGTCTTCGGCTCCGGGGAAAAGGGCAGCGTAGGCGACTTTGCCCTCGCTTTAACCAGAGGCTTCGGATACCCCGAAGACACCGCGGAGGAAGCCATAGACTGGCTTGCGGAATACACGCTTTGGCCGAAGTCCGCTCCCGATAAGAAAATCACCAGAGAAGAGCTTGCTTACTACGCGGCAAATCTCTGTGAGGCACTGGGGGTTCCGGTTTCGTCAGAAACTTTGGATGCTCCGGATGCGGGCAGCGTTTCCTCAAATTACCAAAGAGCCGTGGCCTGGATAGTGTCGAGCGAGCTAATGCTTCCGAGGGAAGACGGCTCGGTTGACCCCAAGGCGGAAGCGACGAGGGAAGAGATAGCCTATATGATATATATGCTTTTCAGCGAGTAAAAGCACTTGGAAAGGACGAAATATAACCATGAAAAGAAGATTAGCCCCGGTTTTTGTCGCAACGCTGCTCGTGTTGTGCCTCCTGCTCTCCGGATGCGCCGGCAATAACGCTCTCTCCGATAATCCCGCTCCGCCGCAGTCCGGAAACGATGCGCCCGCGACGCCGGAAGCAGCTGCTCCGCCTCAGCCCGAGACGGCGTCGGAACCCTCTGAGCCTTCTGCGCCTTCAGCGGAGAATGAGGCGGCGGAGGAAGCCTATATAGACCCCGAGTTTACATTGCGCTACGCCGAAGACCTAAGCGAGGAATACGAAGGCTTTGTGGAATACATCGCCGACGAAACCGACATGGGCATAGATATAGTCATCGCGCCCGATTCGCCGGCAAAGAGCTTCAGGTTTCTGAAGCTGGAATATCTAAGCTCAGACGACAGCGGCAACATAGAGTTCGATGTTGAGGAGCTTTTCTCCGTTGACGAGCTTCTGCCGGAAAAACCCTTCATGGTAAGGATGACCATGTTCGGAACCATTCCCGGCTACGGTTTTTCCTACCTGGGCGCCGACGGACTTGAAAAGCGTTTCGCTATAAGCGAAAGCGGTTTTGACGGATCGATCATCCTTATCGAATTCAACTGATGCGCATATTTTATGACCTCGGTGATTTTATCACAGAAAGGCCCTTGCAAGGGTGCTAATATAAACCCGGAAAACAATACATCAATGCCGCGGCACGAGGTTTGCGGCGCTAAAAAAAGGAGGATAATAAAATGTCGGCATTAACAATAACCAAGGATAATTTTCAGAAAGAAATTCTTGAAAGCGACAGGCCCGTACTGCTCGATTTCTGGGCTCCCTGGTGCGGACCCTGCCGCATGGTCGTACCCATAGTGGACGAGATAGCCGCGGAAAGGCCCGATATTAAAGTCGGAAAGGTAAACGTGGACGAGGAGGGCGAACTCGCTCAGAGCTTCCACGTTATGAGCATACCCACTCTCATCGTGCTTAAGGACGGAAAGCCCGTTCAAAGAGCGGTGGGAGCAAAGGAAAAAGATGAAATCCTGGAGATGCTGAAGTAAAAAACACCTGCAAACGGGCCGCCTTTCGGCGGCCCGTTTCCTGTCATACTATCAGCCGGCAAGCTCATAGAGCCTGTCGGCGTCTTTAATTTCTATACTTCCGCGCTTGAGTCCCACCATGCCTTCTTCCTGAAAATACCTGAGCATTCGGGTCACAACCTCTCTGGCCGTCCCCAGGTGTGCGGCTATTTTTTCGTGGGTTATGCGAATTACATTGCTTTCTTCGATGGCGCTTTCCTCCGTAAGAAAGGCGGCAAGCCTGCTGTCGAAGCTCTTCCACATAATCTGTTCTATGAGCCACATCACTTCCGAAAAGCGCGTCGCCATAAGCTGGTTTGTGTAGTTCGCGACGGCGGTGGAGCCGTCCATGAGGCTTTTATATACATCGTGGGGGATCACCCACATTTCGGTATCCTTTTCAGCTTCTATTGTTATCTCGAACTGTATGCTGTTCATAATGCATGAGGCCGAAAAGAGGCAGATGTCGCGCTCAAAAAGTCTGTAAAGGGTGATTTCCTTGCCTTCCTCGGAAATAATATAGGCCCTGAGCTGGCCGGAACGCAGCAAAAACAGGCCTACGCAATCGGCCGAGCCGTTGTGAAGCAGAGAACCCGCGGGAGCTTTTCTGAGCGAAGCGGAGTTTGTAAGAAGCTCGCGTTCCGAAGCGCTGAGCC
>DAONZO010000159.1:0-2920 GCA_035406945.1 Bacillota bacterium
ATTTACTCTTATATTTTCTTCATCTTCAACAAATAAGATTTTTATATTTTTAAAGCCGAAGAGTGTTTTAAAGTCATGCAATTTGAGGCTATGATTCCTCCAAGGCATAATAAAAACCATACCTTGGAGGAATATTTGCACAGATTTTTTCTTAATAAACCGGCGAGGGATTCAGTCTTGCACAAGCTGCGACCGAGCCGCCTTTCTTTTTCCGAATTGCGACGTTTTTCGCCGTATGTTAAACTATATTCGAAAAGCTGTCGGTGGGGGGAGGATAACTATGAAACTAAGCAAAAAGAAAAAGGCCGTATTGGGCATTATGGCGGCCGGGCTCGCCGTTGTTGTCGCCAGGGGCATATGGGAGAATTCCGCGCTCATGCTCAACTCTTACGTAGTTTCGAGTCCGAGGCTTCCGGAGAGTTTTTCCGGCTTTCGCATAGCCCACGTATCGGATCTTCACAACGCGCAGATGGGCAAGAATAACTCGAAGCTGTTGTCCATGATAAGCGAAGCTCAGCCAGATATGATAGCCATAAGCGGAGACCTTTTGGATTCCCTCAATACGGAAATGGCCGTGGTGCTGGATTTTGTCGCCAAGGCCCGCGAGATAGCGCCTTGCTACTATGTGACGGGAAACCACGAGGCCAGGCAGCCGAAGGCCTTCTATGACGCCTACGAGGAGCTTCTTACGGAAGCGGGGGTAATCTGTCTTCACGACAGCACCGTCTTCCTTGAGCGAGACGGCGCTAAGATTGCTATAGTCGGAGTGGACGACCCCGTCTTTGCGCTTTCGAGGGGAAGCGAAGCCGCGGTGAATTCTCCCGACAGGCTCGCGGAGCTTGCGGCGGGCGCGGATTTCGGCGTGCTGATTTCTCACAGGCCCGAACTTTTTGAAAACTATGTAAACGCGGAAATGGGGCTGGTTCTGAGCGGTCACACGCACGGCGGGCAGGTGCGCCTGCCGTTTCTTGGCGGCATCGTAGCCCCGCATCAGGGTCTGATGCCCATATATGACGGCGGTCTTTATACGGTGGAAGACACATCCATGGTAATCAGCCGCGGAATAGGAAACAGCATCATTCCCTTGCGTCTTAACAACAGGCCCGAACTTGTGATCGTGGAACTGAGGCGCTGATTCCGCCCCGGAGCCGAGGGAGGCAAAACCTGTTATCAGCATCTTGGACAGTGTCGCTAAATCCGATAAAAATCCCGGAACGAGACTGCGAAACATCAATGATTAAGGAGGTAAACGCGCAATGAAAGTGGATATCATCGATTTATTCAACACCCTGAATAAGGCCCTGTATGTCGTTTCGCCCGGCATAGGCAGGCATCAGGAGAAGGTCGCCTACGTGGTTTACCGCCTTTCAAGACATCTCGGATGGAAGCAGGAGCTCTGCAATTCCATGTTCCTTGCCGGCCTTGTGCACGATATAGGAGCTTTGTCGCTTCAGGAAAAAAACGATATAGTTTTTTCCCGCTCCACGGAAGACATCAACCTGCACGCCTATCGCGGCGCGTGGCTTTTGGATAAGTTTAATCATTCGCGGGAGGTCGCGGACATAGTAAAGTATCATCATTTCCCGTGGAATCACGGAGAAAGCCTTAAGACCCGGGAGGGATACGGCGAATACAGCAATTTGCTTCATCTGGCCGACAGGATAAGCTCCTATATAGAATACGGCCGCTGTGTGCTCCTTCAGGTGGATGAGGTTTCTTCCGCGATAGAAGCGGATAGCGGAACGGAATTCAAGCCCGAATTCGTGGACGCTTTTAAAAGCCTTGCCGTAAGCGAATCCTTCTGGCTCGATGTCAACTCGGAAGAGGTATTGAAGCATGTGGACTATTCGTATTTCGCGCATACCGAAATGAGCTATAGCGACTTTGTGGACTTCGCGAAGATACTCTCCTACGTCATAGACTTCAGAAGCCCCTTTACCGCGACTCATTCCGCGAGGGTGGCGGAAAGCGCCCGCTCTTTGGCCGAACTGCTCAATTTTTCATCCGATGATGTCAACAAGATGCTGATAGCCGGCTACCTTCACGACCTCGGCAAGATAACGGTAGACAATGCCATTCTGGAAAAGAAGGGAGCTCTGACGAAGGAGGAATATGCCGTAATTCGTTCTCATACCTATTACACCTATCATCTTTTGGAAGAGGTGGACGGCATAGACGACATAAGGGGATGGGCTTCTTATCACCACGAGCGCCTCGACGGAAGCGGATATCCCTTCCGCAAAAATGCCGATAATCTGGATCTCGGGGCGCGCATAATGTGTGTAGCGGATGTCTTTGCGGCCTTAAAAGAGCCCCGTCCCTACAAAGAGGCAATGGACAAGGCGCAAATAGCTTCGATTATGAACGACATGGTGGATAACAGGGTTTTGGACGGAAAGATAGTAAAGGCGATGCTCGACGAATACGACGCGGTGAGCGATGCCTGCATGGAAGCGGGATCCCTCGCGGAAATGCGCTACAAGGAGCTTTACAGCATTGTTTAAGAACCGGACGTTATGCTACAGGCCGTACTGTTGAGTACGGCCTGTAATTTAAATTGCTTTTGATTTTATTTGGTTCTGTGCAACATCCAGTATCCTATGTCGTAGTCGAAAATAATGGACGCGTCCTGAGTTTTTGTGCTTCCGTCCTCGTGTTTTGCCGTAAATCGGACGACTACAAGGCGCGGGTTATTTTTGGAAAACTCGGCCATCATCCCCGAATTGTACAAAACGCCGGAGTAGGGGACCAAACCGTTTTCATCGGCCTCCCCGCACGCGGACAGGGTGCAGGAGTATCCGAGTTCCGGTATCGCGGCGCTCAGAGATTTTATTTCGCCGCCCACAAGAGCCGAAAGCATAAGCTTTTCTCCGGGCCAGAACACGTTCTTCCCTCTGAAGCGCGGAGAAACCGTCTTGCA
>DAONZO010000160.1:0-2919 GCA_035406945.1 Bacillota bacterium
ACGGCGAGGATGCCTATATCATCGGCAGCATAGTGCGCGGCGAAGAAAAGATAATCATAGAATAGCGAGGCTGATATGAAAGACAGAACAGTGCGCATAGCGGTGCTCGTTTCCGGCGGGGGCACAAATCTGCAGGCCCTTATAGACGCGGAAAAAAGCGGCGTCATAAGCAGCGGGAAAATCGAACTGGTTGTCTCCAGCAAAAGCGGCGCCTACGCTCTGGAAAGAGCGGAAAGAGCCGGGATAGAGACGGCGTTTATAAGCAAAAAGGAATGCGGGGGCACGGAGGGTTTTGAAGCAAAACTCATCGGGCTTTTGGAAGCCCGAGGCATAGAGCTCATAGTGCTCGCCGGTTTTCTGAGCATACTCAGCGCGGATTTTACGAATCGCTACGAAGACCGCATAATAAACGTTCACCCGTCACTCATACCCAGCTTTTGCGGAGCGGGCTTCTACGGGCTCACCGTCCACGAAAAAGCCCTGGAATACGGCGTAAAAGTCACAGGAGCCACCGTGCATTTCGTAAACGAGGTGCCCGACGGAGGCCGCATAATACTTCAGAAGGCCGTGGAAATCGAAGAAGGCGATACCGCGGAAAGCCTGCAGAAACGCGTTATGGAGCAGGCGGAATGGATAATACTGCCCGAGGCGGTCGAAATGGTCTGCCGGGGCATACTCAAGGAACAAGGAGGCAAGGCATGACGGATCTTTTGAAATTCCTACGAGAGAACAGCTATCCCGGAAGAGGCATAGTGGTCGGCAAGGACCGCGTCTATTACTTCATTATGGGACGCTCCGAAAACAGCAGAAACCGCATCTTTAAAGCTACCGACGACGGCATAAAGACCGAGGCCTTCGATCCGGCATTGCTCAAAGACCCTTCCCTCATAATTTATCATCCCGTAAGGAGGGTGGGGACAAGCCTCATAGTCACAAACGGCGATCAGACCGACAGCATAGCAGACGCCGTTAAGAACGGAAAATGCGCCGGGCACGCCCTGAGGACCCGCGAATACGAGCCGGACGCGCCCAACTTTACACCGAGGATATCGGCGGTAATAGAGGACGACGGCAGTTTTGAAATTTCGATACTCAAGCATCTGAACGGACGCTGCCTGCGCGAGTTCTTCCACTACGAGGGCGCAGACGAAGGGAAAGGCTATTTCATAAGCACCTACGAGGGCGACGGCTCTCCCCTGCCCTCCTTTAAGGGCGAACCCTTAGAGGTGGCCATGCCCGAGGCCGAAGAGCTGTGGAAGGCTCTCAACGCGGACAACAAGGTGTCGCTGTACGCCAACGTAAACGGTAAGGTAACGCTATTCAACAAGCATTTAGGAGATTAAAAATGAAGGAATTTGAACTGAAATACGGCTGCAACCCCAATCAAAAGCCCGCAAGGATCTACATGAAGGACGGAAGCGAGCTTCCGGTTAAAATCCTCAACGGCCGCCCCGGCTTTATAAACTTTCTGGACGCCCTCAACGCCTGGCAGCTCGTAAAGGAGCTTAAGGCAGCCACCGGTCTCCCCTCGGCAACGAGCTTTAAGCACGTCTCCCCCGCCGGAGCCGCCGTAGGCCTGCCTTTGGACGAAGTCTGCCGCAAAATTTATTTTGTGGAGCCGGACGCGGAGCTTTCTCCCATAGCCTGCGCCTACATAAGGGCCAGGGGCGCCGACAGGCTCAGCTCCTTCGGCGACTGGGTCGCGCTCTCCGACACCTGCGACGAATCCGTTGCCAAGTATCTTAAGGCCGAGGTCTCGGACGGCATCATAGCCCCCGCCTACACGCCGGAAGCTCTCGAAATCCTCAAGACAAAAAAGAAGGGCAGCTACAACATAGTGGAGATAGACCCCGATTACTCCGCGGCTCCCCGGGAGTGCAAGGATGTATTCGGCGTGACCTTCGAACAGGGACACAACGACTTCGAGATAAACGAGACCCTGCTCGCCAATGTGGTCACCGAAAACAAGGAACTGAGCGCGCAGGCCAAAGTAGACCTTATAGTGGCCCTCATAACCCTTAAATACACCCAGTCCAACTCCGTCTGCTACGTAAAGGACGGTCAGGCCATAGGCGTGGGAGCGGGTCAGCAGAGCCGCATACACTGCACGAGGCTCGCCGGAAACAAGGCCGACAACTGGTACCTGCGGCAGAACCCCAAGGTTCTCGGGCTCCAGTTCCTGCCGAGCCTCGGCCGCGCGGAGCGCGACAATGCCATAGACGTCTACATCTCCGACGAGAGTCAGGACGTTATAGGCGAAGGCAGATGGCAGAATATATTCGCCGTCAAACCCCCGGAGTTTACGAGAGAAGAAAAGAAGGCTTGGATAGCCGCGCAGAGCGGCGTAAGCGTAGGCTCGGACGCTTTCTTCCCCTTCGGGGACAACATAGAAAGAGCCTATAAGAGCGGCGTGCGATACGTTGCTCAACCCGGCGGATCGGTAAGAGACGAGCTCGTAATAGAGACCGCGAATAATTACGGCATGGTCATGGCCTTTACCGGCATGAGGCTTTTCCACCACTGATACGGAGATTAAACATGAATATAATGGTTGTAGGCGGCGGCGGAAGAGAACACGCCATAATCAAAAAACTCAAGGAAAACAGCACGGTCGAGACCATATACGCCCTGCCCGGCAACGCCGGCATGAGAAAGGACGCCGTATGCACAGGGATAAAAGCCACGGATCTGGACGCCATTGAGCTTTTCGCCGAAGAAAACCCCATAGGCTACGCCGTGGTGGCTCCGGACGACCCGCTGGTGGCGGGTTGCGTGGACAGGCTTTCAGCACTGGGCATACCCTGCTTCGGGCCGGACGCGAAATCCGCCATAATAGAAGGCAGCAAGGTCTTTTCCAAGAACCTCATGAAGAAGTACGGCATACCCACCGCGACCTACGAGGTCTTCAGCGATATGGAC
>DAONZO010000161.1:0-2882 GCA_035406945.1 Bacillota bacterium
CCATACGTTCCTGGCTCAGCATAATTGCTCTCATAGTGATGGCGTCGGCCCTCAACGCTTCGTTTTATCAAAGGCCGCAGGCCGATTCCTTCTTCGAGACGGTAAAGGCTTTATACGCTTTGGGCGCAAATAACGGAGGTGTCGTGGGAAGCGCGCTCGCCTCCTGGCTTACGGACCTTATAGGTAAGGCGGGACTTTATATAGTCTGCATCGCCGGCATCATAATTACCCTTCTGTTCATAATCAATACCCCGCTCTCGACCCTTTTCGACAACATTAAGCTGAAAGGGCAGGCCGCGGCTCAGGCCTACGAAGAACGCAGGCTGGAGCTCGAGATGGAGAACCAGAAGAAAGAGACGGAGGCGAGGGTAAAAGCCGACATAGCGGCCAGAGAAGCGGCTCGCGCCGAGCTCCTCAAAGCTGAGGAGGCTGAAAAAAGCGCCTCGGATAAGGAGTCGGGAGCGGAAAGCGAAAGTGAGTCCAAAGCCGCCGAAGAGACCCTCCCCAAGCTCAATTTAGGAGCCCTGACCCAGCTTGAATTCACCTCGCTTCAGCACGAGGAAAAAACAAAGGATAGGGACACAATAAACTTTACGCCGGAATCCATAGGTCTGACGTCTTCTCAGCCCGCCCCAAAACAGGAGCCCGAGTCTTTCCCCGATTCCGAATTTTCCAGCAGGCAGAAGCGAATTTTGACCTACGTAAAAGACGACGAAACCTACGGGGTGCTGGACTCCGATTCTTCCCGCCTCGGCCTTACGGGGATAGATTCCCCCGCGTCTTTGCCGGGCGGCAGCGTAAAACAGCCTAAAACCTCGACGGGGATTTCCGCTGCGGGGACCGAGCCTACCCATAATTATGTCTTTCCTCCCATCACTCTCCTCAAAAAGCCCGTCGCCGGAAAGGAAGCAAAAGCCGGAGAACTTACGGAAACGGCTCGCGTCCTGGAAGCCACGTTGAGGAGCTTCGGGGTCAACGCTAACGTAATAGACGCCGTAAGGGGCCCCGCGGTGACGCGCTTCGAGGTTCAGCCCGCGTCGGGAGTAAAGGTCTCCAGCATAACGAGGCTTCAGGACGATATAGCGCTCAACCTCAGAGCAAAGAGCCTCAGAATAGAAGCCCCCATCCCCGGCAAGGCCGCCGTGGGGATTGAGGTATCCAACAGCATTGTCAACACGGTCTTTCTGCGAGAAATACTGGAATCCGATGCCTTTAAGAAGGCTGAGTCCAAGATTTCCGTCGGCCTGGGTCATACCATTTCGGGCGAAAGCATAGTGGCAAATCTCAAGGACATGCCGCATCTGCTCATAGCCGGAGCCACGGGTTCCGGAAAATCCGTATGCATAAACAGCATTATTATAAGCCTCCTGTTTAAGGCGTCGCCGGATGAGGTAAAGCTGATACTGGTAGACCCTAAGGTGGTGGAACTGAGCTTTTACAACGGCATACCGCATCTTTTGTCGCCCGTCGTTACGGAGCCTTCCAAGGCTTCCGCCGCCCTCGGTTGGGCCGTATCGGAGATGAACGAGCGCTACAAGCGCTTTGCCGAAGCCGGGGTAAGAGATCTGGAATCTTATAACGACGTATGCCGCGGAGAAGGCGAAACGGAAAAAGTCCTGCCTCAGATTGTCATAATAATTGACGAGCTCGCGGATCTCATAATGGCCGCGCAAAATCAGGTTGAAGACAGCATATGCCGTCTGGCGCAGAAGGCGAGGGGAGCCGGCATGCACCTGATAGTCGCGACCCAGCGCCCCTCCGTGGACGTGATAACCGGTGTGATTAAGGCCAATATACCCTCGCGCATCGCCTTTGCGGTCTCCTCGCAGGTGGATTCACGCACCATATTAGACGGTTCGGGAGCGGAAAAACTGCTCGGCAAAGGCGATATGCTCTATCATCCTCAGGGAATGAGCAAGCCCGTAAGGGTGCAGGGTTGCTTCGTATCCTATGCGGAAGTCAAGAATATAATAGAGTTCGTAAAGCAGAATAACGCCCCAAAGAGCTATTCACAGGATTTAATAGACACGGTAAAAAACGCGGGCGCAGGTTCGTCGTCCAAGAACGAAAGCGAGGACGTGGACGAACTTCTTACGGATGCCATAGAATGCGTTGTGCGCTCGGAAAGGGCTTCCACGTCCATGCTGCAGAGACGTTTTCGCATAGGCTATAACAGGGCCGCCAGGCTGATGGACATGATGGAGGAGCGCGGCATAATAGGACCTGCCGACGGTTCCAACGCCAGAAAGGTCAACATGAGCATAAGCCGCTTTGAGCAGCTCGAAGCGGAGGTAAGGGAAGCCGAAGCTTTTCCGGACGAGGATCCGGAGTTTAAGGACGACATCGTATGAGAGTATATATAAGGACTCTCGGCTGCGACAAAAACAGCGTGGATTCCGAATACGCGGCGGGACTTCTTGCGGCCAACGGGGCCGTGCTCGTAAACGAGCCCGAAGAAGCCGACGTAATGATAGTGAATACATGCGCCTTTATCGAAGATGCCAAAAGGGAATCGATATACGCCATTTTAGACTTGGCCGAAGACAAGCGCCCCGGGCAGAAGTTCTTTGCCATTGGCTGCCTTGCGCAGCGCTACGGAAAGGAGCTTGCCGTCGAGCTTCCGGAGCTCGACGGCTTTGTCGGGGTAAACGATTATGCCCGCATGCCGGAGCTGCTTGCGTCAAAAGACGAAGGCAGACCCGTTCTTCAAAGCGGCGAATCGCGCATTTTTGAAGAATTTCCCGCAAGGCTGCGCATGGAAAGCCCTTGGACGGCACCAATAAAGATTGCCGAAGGCTGCAGCAAGGCCTGCAGCTACTGCGCGATACCGGCTATACGAGGGGCCTACCGCAGCCGCAAGCAGGAGGATATACTGCGCGAGG
>DAONZO010000162.1:0-2863 GCA_035406945.1 Bacillota bacterium
AGACCCCCCGTCGTTACCGTAATGGGTCACGTAGACCACGGTAAGACTTCTCTGCTCGACGCGATGAGAAGCTCCAACGTGACCGCGGGTGAGGCGGGCGGCATAACCCAGCACATAGGAGCCTCCGAGGTTGAGATAAACGGACGCAAGATGGTCTTTTTGGATACTCCGGGTCACGAGGCCTTTACCGCAATGAGGGCGAGAGGCGCTCACATAACGGACATAGCCGTGCTCGTGGTTGCCGCCGACGACGGCGTAATGCCTCAGACCATAGAATCCATAAGCCATGCCAAAGCCGCGGGAATACCCGTCATTGTCGCCATAAACAAGATGGACAAGCCCACAGCAAACCCCGACAGAGTCAAGACGGAGCTCTCCGAGCACGGCATATTGGTAGAGGACTGGGGCGGAGACACCATATCCGTTCCCGTTTCCGCGAAGGCCGGAACGGGCATCGGCAATCTGCTCGAAATGATACTGCTTCAGGCCGATATGCTGGAGCTTAAGGCCAACCCCGACAGACTGGCGCAGGGCAACGTAATAGAAGCGAAGCTCGACAAGGCCAGAGGTCCCGTGGCGACCCTGCTTGTAACCAACGGAACGCTTTCCGCCGGTTCGGCGATAGTTGCCGGAACAGCAAGCGGAAGAATCAGGGTAATGACGGATTGGCGGGGGAATACAATTCCCAAGGCCGGCCCTTCCAGAGCCGTTGAAATAACGGGTCTCAGCGAGGTTCCGGAAGCCGGAGACGAGTTCTACGCGGTAAGCGACGACAAAACGGCTCGCGAGATAGCGGAAAAGCGCAGAGAGAAGCTGCGTCAGGAGGTCATGGCGAAGACGTCCAGCATGAGCCTGGAAAAACTCTTCAGCCAGCTCGAAGAAGGCGAGATTAAGGATCTGAACCTCATTTTGAAGGGCGACGTTCAGGGCTCCGTTGGGGCTCTTGAGCAGTCGGTTGAAAAACTTCAGAACGAGAACGTGCGCGTAAAGATAATTCATACAGGCGTAGGCGCGGTAAACGAGTCGGACGTAATGCTTGCCGAAACCTCGAACGCGGTAGTAATCGGCTTCAACGTGCGTCCGAGCTCCGCGGTGCAGAGCCTGGCCGACAGCAAGAGCGTCGAAATACGCTGCTACCGCATAATTTACGAGATTTTAGACGATATTGAAGCCGCCATGAAGGGCATGCTCGACCCCGAATTCAAGGAAGTGATAATCGGAAAGGCAGAGGTCAGAGAAACCTTTAAGGTTCCGAATGTCGGCGTAATCGCCGGAGCTTACGTCGTGGAGGGCAGGATGGCCAGAAACGCGCAGCTCAGGCTGCTTCGCGACGGCATAGTCATTCATGAAGGCAACCTTTCCTCTCTTAAACGCTTCAAGGACGACGCAAAAGAAGTCGCTCAGGGCTTTGAGTGCGGAATAGGCATAGAAAAGTACAACGATATCAAGGAGGGCGACCTCATAGAAGCCTTTAAGATGGAAGAGGTCAAGAGAGCTTAATGGGTAAGGGACACAGACCGCAGCGTCTCGGCGAGGAAATAAAGAAGACCATAGGCGAGCTGCTTGTTAAGGGAGCCCTAAAGGATCCCTGCTTCGATGCCATGATATGCGTCAGCGGAGTAGACGTCACAAGGGACGGCAGCTATGCTTATGTTTATGTTACGGCTCTTTCCTATAACGTGGGTGAGGGTTTCGAATCGGAAAAGCGCAAGGCCGTGATTTCCGCCTTTGAAAGGGCAAAACCTTTTATCAGGAGCGAGATCAACAAAAGGGTCAAGCTGCGCTATGTGCCGGATTTAATCTTCAGGTTTGACGAGTCCTTCGAATACGGGGCAAAGATGGACAGACTGCTCGACAGCCTTAACATCAAGCCCGAAGAGGAAAGCATCGCCGATGAGGCGAGCTTGGATTTTTGATATGGCGGATTTTAGAGAGTTTACAACAAGAATAGAAGACGCAAAAAACATTCTGGTATTCACTCATGCCGGTATGGACGGAGATGCCGTGGGCTCCGCCAAGGCGCTGTGCCTCGTGCTTAGAAAGCTGGGCAAGAGCTGCGAGATAATCATAGAGGACGATATGCCGCATTATCTGGATTTTATGGATACCTCCTGCTTCGTTTCGCTCGATGAATATTCGGCGAGGGCCTGCGCTCCGCCGGATATTGCGATAGCCGTGGATTTCGGAACTCCCGAGCGTCTGGAGAAGCGTGAGGATTTATTCCGTAAAGCCGGACTTCGCTTATGCATAGACCACCACGAATATTCCGAAGGAGAACTCGCCATGGCGGAGCTGAACATTAGGGATACTTCCGCCGCCGCTTCCGCTGTTTTGGTGCAGGAACTCATAGAAGAAATCGAGCGTATCAAAGGTTTTGAGCTTATCGACAGGGAGATAGCCGAGGCGCTTTACGTCGGCACACTTACCGATACCGGCTCTTTCCGATATGCCAACACGGACACGCGCGCCCACCTCTGCGTATCCAGACTCTTTGCTTTTGGAATAGACAGCAGTTTCATATGCACCGAAATATACGACAGCTACCCCATGCCGCAGCTTAAGCTGGAAGCCCTTGCTCTGTCGAGAATAAGGATTTTCGCCGGCGGAAGAGCCTGCATATCCTGGTGTACGCTTAAGGACATGGAAGAGCTCGGAGCCGTGCAGAGCATGGCCGAGAGCTGCATAGACAGGCTGCGTTCTCTTAAAGGAGTCGAGATTGCCGCCTTCGTAAGGCAAAAACCCGACGGCGTTTATAAGGCGAGCCTGCGTTCCAAGTACGAGGCCGATGTAGACGGCATATGCGTTTCTTTCGGCGGGGGAGGCCACGCAAAAGCCGCAGGCTGCAGCTTCCGCTGCGACCTCA
>DAONZO010000163.1:0-2857 GCA_035406945.1 Bacillota bacterium
TAAGAAGTATGCGCCTTACTGGGTTGTGACTGCCTTGAAGACATTGAAATATGGCCGAATGTTCGCTGTCAACCGGAATAAAGCGCACGCCCCGGGCCTTGACCTCGCTCATTATGAGAGATCCCGCCGCAACGAGGGTTTCCTTGTTCGCGAAGGCTATGTCCTTTCCGGCCTTTACGGCTTCGTAGGTAGGCCTTATGCCGAGCATTCCGAGCAGGGCGTTAAACACAAGATCTGCGCCGCTGTGAACGGCGCAGGCGAGTAAACCTTCGATTCCGAAGTAAAATTGTGTATGCGGAAACTCCGCGGCAAGGGCCTTGCAGTCCGCCTCGAAAGAAACGGAGGCAAGCGAAGGCGAAAATTCGGCAAGCTGAGTTCTGAACAGCTCGATGTTTCGCCCGGCGCTTAAGGCCGTAAGGCTAAATTCCTGCGGATGCGCCCTTATTACCTCGAGGCACTGCGTACCTATGGAACCCGTTGAGCCCAAAAGAGCAATTTTTTTCATTATCTACCTGACGAAGAGTATCATGTAATAGTAAACCAGCGGCGCCGCGAACATAACGCTGTCGAAGCGGTCCATTATTCCCCCGTGCCCGGGTATGAGCGCGCTGTAATCCTTTATTCCCAGACGCCTCTTAAACACCGAAGCGCCAAGGTCTCCGAGCTGACCCGCAATGGAAGCCAGAAGGCCTATTACAAGGCAGTTTATCCTGTTCCCTTTTGCAAAGAAGAGCCCGAACAGGAAGCAGCACAGCATGCTGGCTATTACGCCCGCAACGGCTCCCTCCACCGTCTTCTTCGGGGAAATCTCCTCGCAGAGCTTGGTCTTTCCTATGGCGCCGCCAACAAAGTAGGCTACCGTATCGGTGCTTATGGTAGCTATGAATATAATCCATACGAAGTGCGAAAAGTCCGGGACCCTGCTTACGAATACTATGTGCATCAGCGAAAACGCCGGGTACAGAACACCCATGGATGTGACCATTCCGGCGGTGATGTCGTGCTCCTTGCCGAAGAGAGTTTTTGCAAAGCCCGCAAATATGGTCGTGCCCAGCCATATCAGGATTAGGTCCTGAGATGCGGGAGTGTTTATTCCTATGAATTTATCGAGAACCACAATCGCGACGAGGAGAATAAAGCTCGCGAAGCCGCTCACCTTGTTTACCTTTACCTTCGCGTCCTCGAAGACCTTGTAGAATTCGTACATGGCCGCGGCGCTTATGGCTGTTACGGCTATGAATAAGGGCCAGCCTTTCACAACTAAAAGAAGGAGCAGCGGCAGCATAATCACTGCGGATCTGACCCGTTTTCCAAGCTTGTTGTCCATCTGTTTTTTCTGCCGTTTATCTTCCATTTAGATACCTCCGAATCTTCTGTCTCTCTCCATAAAGAACCTTATGGCTTTTTCGTACTCCTGCGGGCTAAAGTCCGGCCAGAGAACCTCGGTAATCAGCAGCTCGCTGTAAGCGCTCTGCCAGCTTAGAAAGTTGGAAAGCCTGTATTCGCCTCCCGTGCGTATTATCAGTTCCGGGTCGGGTATTCCGGCGGTATAAAGAAACGATGAGAAAAGTTCCGCGTCTATGGCCTCCGGATCTAATTCTCCGGTCTTTGCCCTTAAGGCAAGAGCTTTCGCCGCCCTCACTATTTCGGCTCTTCCGCCGTAGTTCAGGGCAATCGTAAACACCAGACCGGTATTGCTTCGAGTGGTATTCAGCGCGTAGTCCACGGATTTTTGCGCGTCCTGCGGAAGCATTCCTATATCGCCTATGACCCTGACCCTTACATTGCTGCGATTGAGTTCCTCTATCTCGCTTTTTACGTAGAGAACCAACAGCTTGAATATGCCGCTTATCTCCTCGGAAGGACGCTTCCAGTTCTCCGTTGAAAAGGCATATACGGTAAGATAGGCTATGCCCATGGAGGCGCTGCTTCGTACTATTTCCCTGAGCGCGTCCATTCCGGCCCGGTGGCCCTGCACTCTCGGAAGTCCCCTCGACTGCGCCCACCTGCCGTTGCCGTCCATTATTATCGCGACGTGTTCCGGAATTCTCTCAGAGTCCATTATATCTCCATCAATTCCTTTTCTTTGTCGGAAATCATATCGTCTATGTCCTTAATGCCCTTGTCCGTCAGATCCTGTATTTCTTTAAGAGAGACTTCGAGGTCGTCTTCCGTGAGTTCTCCGGCCTTCTCCTGCTTTTTGAGAACGTCGTTCGCATCGCGCCTTATGTTTCTTACCGCGACCTTGGCATCCTCGCCCATCCTCTTTATCAGCCTGGTGAGCTCTTTCCTGCGCTCTTCCGTTACGACTGGAATTACAAGGCGTATATTCTTGCCGTCGTTGGACGGATTAATGCCGAGGCTGGAGGCAAGTATGGCCTTTTCTATAATCTTTACGGTAGAGGGGTCGAAAGGAGTAATCATGAGGGTTCTCGGATCCGGAACGGATATATTTGCAATGTTCTTTATCGGACTGGGAACTCCGTAGTAATCCACGTTAATCTGATCCAAAAGAGCAGCGTTTGCTCTTCCGGCCCTTACCGTATTGAGTTCATCCTTGAGAACGTTAAGGGTCTTGTTTATTTTTTCCTGATAAGTATCTTTAAAATCCATCGTGTCCTCCTTAGTATTATAACTCTTAAACTATTGTGGTTCCTATATCTTCTCCGGCGCAGGCCCTAATTATTCCGTCGGGCTCGTTTACGCCGAATACGTGTATCATTATCTTGTTGTCCCGGCACATCGCCGCGGCCGTGGAGTCCATAACCTTAAGATTCTTTTCCAGAACCTCGGTATGGGTGAGGCGCTTATAGCGCTTTGCGTTCGGATTGAGCTCCGGATCGCTGTCGTAGACGGC
>DAONZO010000164.1:0-2850 GCA_035406945.1 Bacillota bacterium
ACCGACGTCACCTCCATTTAATACAAGCATACTGTGTTTGCAGACCAATTACAAGTTTATTTTAAAAAAAGGTTAAATAATTGTATTATTTTTGTGTTTTTGAGGAAAAATGAATTGAAAAAGCGGAGATTATATACTCAATACCCCCGCTTTAATATAAGAAGAACTGCAATAATTCATACCAATTTTAATATGGTCGGATTAAGCCTCGGAAACTAAGATTATGTATGCTTATACCTTACCGTGAACTCCGTAAGATCTCCGCGCACGTAGTTCCTTGCAAATTCGATAATCCGGCCCTCGCCGTCCCTGGTAAGGTACGAAAACTGCATCACGGCCTGCCCTTCACTTATTCCCAGGTGTTTTGCCCTTGTCCTGTCCGCAGGAGCTATCATCAGCTTCTGCTCGCACAGCGCCGGCTGATGGCCGTTCCAGCAATAGGCATCGTATATGGAAAAAACCCCTATATCCATGTCCTCGAAATTGGGAATGATGTCGCAGGGTATGTATATTTCCTCGAGCGCAACAGGTATCGAATCGGAGCAGTCTATTCGTTGAACATACCATATGGGACAGTCGTAAGGAAGTCCGAGAAGCGCCCCATAGTAGGGACCCGCATCCCTTTGAGCCTTGACAAGGATTCTGGTGCACGCCTCCCTGCCCTTTTCTCTCATAGTACTTCTAAAGCCGCCTAAGGTGTCAAGATCTCTTGTAAGCCTCGGGCCGCTTACGAACACGCCCTTGCCCTGTATGCAAGTGAGCAGACCCTCGTTTTCAAGAGCTCTTACGGCGCTTCTTACAGACAGCCGGCTTATCCCGTAATTTTCGGAAAGCGTGCTCTCCGAAGGAATGGCCGTGCCGGGTTGGTACTCACCTTCTTCTATTTTGCTTCGTATAAGCTCTCTAAGCTGTATGTAGAGAGGTGATTTGCAACTCGTCTTACTCATGCGCGTCCCTCCTCTCCGCCGAAGCCCAATACAATGTGCTCTCCATCTCAATGGAGTCGGCTCTTCCTACGCTGCGGCAATACTCTATTGCGGTTCCGTCGGGAGAATGAGTGCTGCTCACTATCCAATACAGCGGGGCTCCCGGAGAAACGCAGAGCAGCGCGGCCTCTTCTTCCGTCGCGTAGGTTATGCTCGTCTTCTGGGTGCCATGGTCCATGCACAGCCCGTAAACCTCGGCCAGAACGTCAAACAAAGAGCCTTCTACAAGATCGTGTTCTTCCAGGCCCGGCGCAAGCTCCTGCGGAATAAACGCGGTTTCTATGAGAACGGGAATATCGTTCAATATCCTAAGCCTCGATACTTTATAGAGCTTTTCTCCCAACACTCTCTGAAACTTGTTTGCCAAATGCTTATCGCATTCCACTAAAGAAAATGACAGCAGCCTCGTCTTGACGCTCAGACCGCACGACTTTGCGTATGCGGAAAAGCCCTGCAGGTCTTGCAGTGTGCGTCTGAAACGCGGCGACATTCTGTTGGCGCTGCCCTGTACGCTGTATATGCGCCCGGCGTCCTCAAGACTTGCAAGCGCGGCTCGCAGTGTGCTGCGATTTACGCCCCACATTGCGCAAAGCTCCCTTTCCGGCGGCAGGGAATCTCCGGATTTAAGTCCGTTGTTCAAAATGTATGCTTCTATAAGCTCCAGAACCCTTTCTTTGGGACGCGGAATATAGGTCTGCAATTTACATCCTCCTGATAAGATCGTCTTTCTCTACTCCGTCCGGCGCATTTATTACCATTCTTCGCATTGGCACGCAGGAGCGGTCTATGCTTTCGCCCGTATTGTCCTCTTCAGAGCTTTATGCTAACACAAGTCTGTGGTAAAATAAAGCTTGTGATACGATAGTTTTACGGAATAAAATACGAATAGTGCAGACTAAAAACCCAAATGAAAGGATATGGTGAATGAAAATGGCAGACATAAATACGAACCTTGAAAAATTCAAGGTCACCCCCGGCGCCGTCCTTATAGACGCGCGCTCCGAAGCCGAATACAGGAGCGGAAGAATACCCGGAAGCATGAATTTACCGCTTCAAAGAATGCCGGAGGCTCTTAAGCTCATTCCCGATAAAGACACCCCCGTCTTTATATATTGCACAAGCGGAGGCCGCAGCAATGTCGCGGCATCTTTCCTGACGAGATCGGGCTATACCGCGGCGGTTAATATAGGCGGGCTGAACGCCTATAAGGGGGAGATAGAGAGATAGTTATAGATATAAATCGCTCTTTCAATTTTTAAAGGCGCGGGACTGCTCTGCCCCGCGCCTTTAAATCAGGAGGAGTAAATAAACTATTTACCGCATATCAATCACGCTTAAGAAATGCCGTCATGCAGTGCACGCTTCCGCGGCCTTTGTTCAATTCCGACAAATCGAGCACATCGACCTTCACCCCGTGCTTCTCTAAAAGTTCACAGCTTTTAGGAGCAAGATTACCGCTTACCACATGGCCGTTATCGATAGCAACGAAGTTTGTGGCATAGCCATATTTTGCTTCGGTCAAAGACGGCGCTTCTAAAATGTGGAAGCCTTTCTTTTTCAAGCTATCCGCAACCTCATAGGGAACCTGACAGGCATGTATCATAACCAGGTCTTCGCTTGCTATTCCGATCAGGCCGTCTATATGCGCATGTCCGTACGGTACCTGCATGCCGATTATCTGCTCAACGCCCTGGGGCTTCAGTTCGGCGGCCATCTGGTCGTATCCGCTGCGGTTTGCGCGAACGCTGACCGACAATATTACGGTGCGTCTGTCTACCCAGAGCGCATTGGCACCCTCAAATATTCCTTCTCCGCCTATTGTCTTTATAATCGGAACGCCCGCAATGGCGCAGGCTTCCGCCAC
>DAONZO010000165.1:0-2841 GCA_035406945.1 Bacillota bacterium
CTCGGCGTCATGGAAAAGCTGCAGGCCGTATGCGGGCGCATATACCGTGCGGACGGGGTGGAGCTCACTCCGGCGGCCAAAGAGCAGCTGGCGAAGATAGAGGAATTGGGCTTCGGCAATCTGCCGGTCTGCATGGCCAAGACCCAGTACTCTTTCTCCGACGACCAGAAGCTGCTCGGCGCGCCGAGGGGCTTTACCGTGACCGTAAGAAATCTTAAGGTTTCCGCGGGGGCGGGATTTATAGCAGCTCTTACGGGAGAGATAATGACGATGCCCGGGCTTCCGAAAGTACCCGCGGCGGAGAAGATAGACGTTGATGAAGACGGAAGGATAAGCGGGTTGTTTTAAATGGCCGAGATACTTAAAGGAGGGCCTGTCGCAAAGGCTCTGACGGAGCGACTCGCCGCCGAGGCGCAGGCGCTGAGAGAAAACGGAATAAGCCCGACCTTGGCAATACTGAGGATCGGAGAAAGACCGGACGATATAGCTTACGAGAACGCGGCGATTAAGCGCTGCGAAAAGGCGGGCGTGGATGTAAAGCTCTTTACCCTGCCCAGGGATGCCGGGCCCGATGATGTTTTGGATGCGGTGGAGGATATAAATTCGGACTACGGCATAAACGGCTGCCTGATGATGCGCCCTTTAGAAGACAAGTCCATGGAGAACGCCGCCTGCCTGCTTCTGCGTTCCGAAAAGGATGTGGACTGCATGACGCCGGGTTCTCTTGCCGGGGTATTTTCCGGCTCGGGCGAGGGCTTTGCGCCCTGCACGGCTCAGGCCGTGATTGAGCTGCTGAACTTCTACGGAATTCCGCTTAAGGGCAAGAGGGTCTGCGTGCTGGGAAGGAGTCTTGTAATAGGCAAGCCCCTGGCTATGCTGATGCTCGCCGAGGACGCCACAGTCACCGTATGCCACAGCAAGACGGAAAAGCTCGCGGACATTTGCCGCGAGGCCGATGTGCTCGTTGCCGCCGTCGGGCGGGCGGAGTTTGTGGACGCCTCCTTTGTCCGCGAAGGTCAGGTGGTGGTGGACGTCGGAATAAACGTGCGCGAAGACGGCAGCCTCTGCGGAGATGTGGACTTTGCTTCCGTAGAGCCCGTAGTTGCCGCCATAACGCCGGTGCCCCTGGGGGTCGGTTCCGTAACGACGGCCGTGCTCGCGAAGCACGTGGTAGAAGCGGCGAAAAACAGCATGCGATAGAGGCGTCCGGAACATGTTGTTGCACGGGTAGTTCTTCAATGATATAATTTGCACAGTCAGAGTAGGGACGGCGCGTAAAGTGCCGGCGGATGGGAAGTTGCCGTCGGACGAAGCTTAGGCGCGGTGCCGTCTTGCGTCCGCTGCCAATGCACGAATAACCTCTTTCGTGTCATTTTTGGCACAGGAAGGAGGTTTTTTTATATGACAGAAACAAGCAAAAAAACTAAAATGCTCGTAATAAACGCGATGTTTGCCGCGCTGTGTACGGTGCTCGGCTATCTGGCGATAGACGCCAAGGTCATTAAATTTACTCTGGAGAGCTTCCCTGTGCTTTTAGGCGCTCTCTTATTCGGCCCCGGCGCGGGAGCGATAATAGGAGGGCTTGGCACCACCATCTCCCAGCTGCTTGGAGAGTACGGCATTACCCTTACTACCCCGCTGTGGATACTCCCTTACGCGGTCTGCGGTTTTGTGGCCGGAAGCCTTGCTAAGCGCAAAAATTATGAGATGAACAGGGGCTATATTCTGCTTACCACCGTAATCTGCGAGCTGCTCGTAACTATATTAAACACGGGCGCGCTGTATATAGACAGTAAAATCTACGGATATTATCACCCCGGAATCATAGTCACCATGCTTCTTCCGAGGTTTCTGGTCTGCGTAGGAAAAGGGACGGCCTTTGGTGTTTTGTTACCCGGCATTGTGGCTGCCCTGAGAAAGGTAATAAAGTGAGGAACATTAAAGAGGCCATAGCCTACATAGAAGACAAGGGCTGGAGCACTGTCAATTTCGGTCTTTCGCGTACAAGGCATCTGCTTGCCGCCTTGGGAAGTCCGCAGAGCGATCTGCGATTTGTGCACGTTGCCGGAAGCAACGGAAAAGGCAGTACCTGCGCCATGCTCGAGGCTATTCTGCGCGCTCAGGGCTATAAGACCGGCCTGTATATTTCCCCCTACATTCAGAAATTCAACGAGAGAATACAGGTAAACGGCGTATGCATACCGGACGACAGGCTTCTGGAAATAATAGAAAGGGTGGTCGCGATAGCCGACGCCATGGAGGATGCGCCCACTCATTTTGAAATCGTCACAGCCATGGGCATGCTGTATTTCGCGGAAGAAGCTTGCGATATAGTGGTGCTGGAGGTTGGAATGGGCGGCGAGTTGGACAGCACCAACGTTATAGGCGCGCCAAAGGCGGCGGTCATCACCAACATAAGGTTCGAGCACACGCAGTGGCTCGGGAGCAGCTTGGGCGAGATTGCGGCTGCGAAGGCCGGAATAATTAAAAAGGGCTGCCGCGCCGTCTGCTACGACGGAGCCCCGGAAGTGACGGAACTTATAAAGGACGTTTGCCTTAAAAGGGAAGTGCCTCTTAGAATTGCGGATTTTTCCGAGCTTCAGCTTTTGGATGAAAGTCTCGCCGGCCAGCGTTTTATATACAGGGATAGAGAATACAATCTGGCCCTGCTCGGCCGCCACCAGCTCTTCAACGCCGCGCTTGCGCTCGAAACGGTGGAGGCTTTAAGAGAAGGCGGACGCCGCATAGACGAAGAGGCCGTCAGGAGAGGACTTATGAGTGTAAAATGGCCCGCGAGGCTCGAGCTTTTAAGCCGCGACCCGCTTTTTCTGCTCGACGGAG
>DAONZO010000166.1:0-2775 GCA_035406945.1 Bacillota bacterium
AGAGCTCTTTCCGAGATGGAGAAGATTCCGCGCAGCCTTCCGGCGCTTCTCAGAAGCGAGAAGATACAGAAGAAGGCTCAAAAGTCGGGCTTCGACTGGGACGATGTGAGCGGCGCCTTCGCCAAAGTGGACGAAGAGAGCGCTGAGCTCAAAGAGGCCTATGATCAAGGCGATGCGGATGCTGTCAGGGAAGAACTCGGAGACTTGCTTTTTGCGGTTGTCAATGTCGCGCGCTTTTTAGGGGTGGACCCGGAAGAAGCGCTGAACGCCACCTCCGGAAAATTCATAAGCCGTTTTGCCTACATGGAAGACAGGGCCGCCGAAAAAGGCGTGCGTCTGGAGGACATGAGTCTTGCGGAAATGGATATTCTGTGGGAAGAATCAAAAAAACGCTATTATTGAACCAAAAGGTCGCATTTTAAGGAGGAAAAAAATGAACAAAGCTGAATTAGTCGCTGCAATCGCAGAACAGACCGGCGTAACCAAGAAGACCGCAGACGCAATGGTCAAGGCCTTCGTAGACACCGTTCAGGGCGAACTCAAGAAGGGTGGAAAGGTCCAGCTCATCGGATTTGGAACTTTCGAAATCAGAGCACGCAAGGCTCGCAATGGCCGCAATCCGCAGAAGCCGGACGAAATCGTAAAGATTCCCGCCTCCAAGGCTCCCGTATTCAAGGCCGGTAAAGCCTTTAAGGATGCCGTAAACAAGAAGAAGAAGTAGTCTTGTTTTAAGAGAGTAAAATCATAAATCCGCTCGCAAAGCCGGGCGGATTTTTAATTATCGGTCTTAAAGAGGGGAAGCGGAAACTATGAGTTCATCCTTTTCCGCACGCGAGAGTCTTTTAATGGCGGCCTCCCTTTTAAGGGCGGCGGCCTTGTCTTCGGCTTCCTCTAAAAAGACCATTTCCACCGGTCTGCGTACCCGGGTGCATTTGGAAGCCTTCCCGGCGTTGTGCTGTTCAAGTCTTCTTTCGGGGTCGTTGCTTATTCCGGTATATAAGCTGCCGTCGGAGCAGCGAAGTATATATACATAATACATTATTCTGTCAACTTTCTGCAAAACACAATTTTTGCCCTTTGATTTTTTCTATAATAACACAAAAATCAGTGTCGTGATATAATATCGGAAAGCTATATGCATGGAGGTTTTAATGTTTGTTAACGACAGGGATTTTGACATAGAAAAGATAGCCGCCAGCGGGCAGTGCTTCCGAATGAACAAGACTCCCGACGGAAACTGGCTTTGCATGGCGTCCGACAGGTCGATCAGGCTTTGCAGCGTAGATGACGGCTACGAGATATCCTGTTCGGGAGAGGGCGGCGACGCTTTTCTGCGCCGTTATTTCGATCTTGAAACGGATTATGCGGCTTTCAGGGCCGCGATAGACCCCTCGGATATTTTTTTGTGTTCCGCCGCGGAAGCCGGAATAGGCATACGTATACTTAAACAGGACCCCTGGGAGATGTTGATCAGCTTTATAATCTCTCAGCGCAAGAATATTCCTGCGATAAAGGCTGCTGTGGAAGCTCTTTGCCGCAGTTTCGGCGAAAAAACTCCGGAGGGAAGCTTCGCCTTTCCAAAGCCCGCCGCCCTTGCTTCGGCGTCAGCCTCGGAACTTAAGGCCTGCTCCCTGGGTTACAGGGTTCCGTACGTATCGGACGCGGCAAGGCGTGTAGACAGCGGCGATCTGAATCTTGAAGCCCTCGATTCCCTGGACGATGCCTCTCTTATGGACGCCCTTCAGGCCGTCAGCGGGGTAGGGCCCAAGGTCGCAAGCTGCGTAAGTCTTTTCGGATATCACCGCATTGGGGCTTTTCCCGTCGACGTTTGGATAAAAAGAATGCTGGACGAGCATTACGGCGGCGTTTTTCCGCTGGAGCGTTACAGCGGCTTTGCGGGCGTTATGCAGCAGTACATTTTCTACAAAGCTATAAGCGATAAAGCAGGATAAAAAATAATTAAAGGCACGAACAGGGCCTTTGCCAATACCTGTATAATTATGCATTTTCGCCCCGAACAGCAGCTTGATTTGTTGACAAAAACGACAAACTGCTATAATATATTGTATATTTTTTTCGGTTAAAAATACGATTATTCCGTTGCTATGCAAGATAGAAGGAGATTTTATATGAAGAAACGGCTTTCTATTCTTTTAGTTGTAATGATGATTTTGTCTTTGGCGGCCTGCGGTGAAATTGCGCCTCCGGGCAAGCCCAACGGCATCGAGAATCCCGGAACGACTTCCGTTATCGGAAGCTCTCAGACCGGAGGTCCGGGAAGCGGCGAATCCGGCAAGAAGATATATTATTCCTATTACGCCGCGGATCACAGCTCGCTCAACCTGCTCGACAACGTAGATGCCGATTGCGGAACTTTCGCCGAGTACTGCATGAGCTATCTTTATCGTTCTTATCCGGATGAGAACGGCAGCAACTACCACTACATACCCGATTTGGCATCCGAGATGCCCAGGAAGATGGATGGCGAAGGCTACGTATGGCAGATCCCTCTTAGAGAGGATGCCTGCTGGTCGAACGGAGAGCCCATAGACGCCGACACCTGGATGTTCACCTTTGAACAGGCCCTCAATCCCGCAATGGCCATGCGCATGAGCAGCTTTCTGTCCAATAACGAGATACATATCCGCAATGCGGAAGAATACGCCGCCGGAAACGACGCCGAGCTGACATTTGCCGACGTCGGCATAAAGAAGATAGACAAATACACCCTGGAGCTGACGCTGGCGGAGCCCGCCGACGAAAAGGCCATATGCA
>DAONZO010000167.1:0-2763 GCA_035406945.1 Bacillota bacterium
AGCGTGCAGGCCGAAAGAACCTGAGTCTGGCCGCGCTTAAAGAGGCCTGTTCCGTGTACTCTGGGCAGAACGCCGGTCTCGCACCAAACGGATCTTACCTCGTTCAGCTTTCTGTCGTCGGGGCGTATGCCTTCGTCCAATATCATGTTTCTGACGGTTTCCCTGCGTATGTCGTACATGATTGAGGAAACATCTTTTGCAAGGTCGAAATCGGCTTCGGGATATTTGTTTACAAAGTAGTCCAAAGCTTCCGCGTCAAGAGCTTCCATATTGGCCAGACGCTCAAGCTTGTCGCCGTTCTGAACGGTCTTGCGGTATTCGGCGGAGAACTTCTCCCTGCACTCGGCTTCTATATCGGCGCAAGGCTTATAGAATTCAATCTGCATCTTGGGCCTGCCGATTTCCGCAACTATCTCATCTATAAAAACGCAGAGATTGCTGATTTCTTCGTGGGCAAACATTATGGCATCGAGCATGTCCATCTCGGGAACCTCGTTTGCGTCGGCCTCAACCATCATCACAGCCTCTTTGGTTCCGGCAACGTACATATTGATATCGCCCTGCTCACGCTGCTCGAGCGTGGGGTTGATTACAAGCTGGCCGTCCATTCTGCCTACAAGAACCGCAGCCGTGGGGCCGTCCCAGGGAATGTCGGATATGGAAAGCGCAACGGAGGAGCCCAGCATTGCGCAGAATTCACTGCTGCAGTCGAGGTCGTTGCTCATTACCGTAGCGACAACCTGAACGTCGTTGTAGAAGCCCTTGGGGAAGAGGGGGCGAAGCGGTCTGTCCATAAGTCTTGAACGTATTATGGCGTTATCCGAAGCCCTGCCTTCTCTCTTGAGGAAGCCTCCGGGTATCTTGCCGACGGAGTACATCTTCTCCTCGTAATCGCAGGAGAGCGGAAAGAAGTCGATGCCGGGACGGGGATCCTTGCTCATGCACACGGTGACATTTACCACCGTATCTCCGTAGCGGACCATTACCTGGCCGTTTGTCTGCTCGCAGACCTTTCCGATTTCAAGTTCGAGCAGCCTTCCGCCTACGGCGGTTCTAAAGGTTCTGTAATCTGTAAATCTCATATTTACCTTTCCTTTCTTAAGGCCCGGCTTGACAAGTTAAGCTATTGCCGTCCGGCAATAGGCTAAGTTCTCAAGTCAGGCCCTCATTAAAATATACTTAAGGCGAGGCCCCTGCGGACCTCGCCTTGGATTGACGCAACTATTTTCTAAGGCCGAGACGCGCTATAAGTGTTCTGTAGCGCTCGATATCCTTTTCCCTGAGATAGGCGAGCATGTTCCTTCTCTGACCCACCATCTTGAGAAGTCCCCTTCTGCTGTGGAAGTCTTTCTGGTTCTTCTTGAGGTGCTCGTTGAGGTGGTTTATCCTGTAGGTAAGTATAGCTACCTGTACCTCGGGAGAGCCCGTGTCGCCTTCGTGTGTGGCGTAGTCAGCGATAATCTGCTGCTTGAGTTCCGGTGTAAGCATAATATTTCTCCTTTTTACTGTTCGCCTCAAACCCTGAAAAACGCCGGAGCCTGCGCGAATCAGAGCATGAGGTAATAAAATTGACAAGTTATAATATCATAGGGAAACCCCCGTGTCAACTTATAAAAAGCCCTCCAAACAGCCTTATAAACAGGCTCACGCGCAAAACGCGCCTACGAGAGATGGCTGCTGTCTTCGATTACTTCGGGAACCTTCTGAGCGGCCCTGTCGCTGTCTATCTTCTGGTAGACTTTTGCAAGAGCCACTATGAGCTGCCTTGCCATCTGCTCGTTCATAACTATGGTCTCCACTTCTTCCGTGACCTTGGTCTTGTTCTGGGGTCTGTTTTGAAGCCAGGTTATGAAGCACTCGTTTCCCGTGGCGTTGATTGTGAAACCGTTGGCGTAAATCATTTTATTCCTCCTTGCTGTGGTAAGCGAGGGCCGTAAGACAGTCCTCGTGTATGCGGGCCTGCAGGGTCTCCAAATCCGGAAACTTCCGCTCGAGCCTCAGGATCTTAATAAATTCGACCTTTATCTTTTCTCCGTATATGTCTTCGTTAAAACCGAAGATGTGGGTTTCGGCATTCTTGTCGAAAATACCCACGCTCGGTTTGTTTCCGACATTTGTGATGCTCGGCAGCCAGCGGCTGACCCCTTCACATGTGTTTACTAAAGTCTTTGTTATGTAAACACCATTTCTGGGCTGCACCATTTCGCAGGAAAGAGCAAGATTGACCGTGGGAAAACCTATTCTCCGCCCCAGATGCCTGCCTTGTATCACTATCCCCTCTATGTCGTAGGGCCTTCCGGTATAGTTTATGTAATCGCTTACCCTTCCCTCGCTTATCGCCTTTCTTATGACGGTACTCGAAACTATCTCGCCGTCGACGTAAACCGGTTCCATAACCGAGGTCTCGTATCCGTATAAAAGCCCGAAATGCTTTAAAATATCGGGGGTTCCCTGAGCCTTGTAGGCGAATCTGAAATTAAAGCCGCATGCGACGGCTTCGGCCTTAAGAGCCCCTGCCAGAATATCGCGGCAAAAGGCTTCCGGAAGGCTCTCTCTCATGGCTTTGTCGAAATCCACGGAAACCAGATAGTCTACGCCGCAGTTTCTTATCGCCTCGGCCTTTTCGTCGAAGTCCAACGCCCGCGCCACGTCGTCAAAAATGCCGATGTAGTCCACGATCAGGCCGTGCGTCTTCTCTTCATCGTAGGTGCGGTTGGTGCGGCAGATGGCCTGCAGCAGGTTGTGGTCCTTCATCGGCTTGTC
>DAONZO010000168.1:0-2740 GCA_035406945.1 Bacillota bacterium
TGGCGGAAAAGAAAGAGAGCTTTCTGGAAGAAGCCAGGCAGGAGGCAAGAATCCTGCTCGAGGATGCCAGGGCAGAAATCTCGAGCGTTCAGAAGGAGATAGAAGAGGCCAGAGAGCTTGCCGACAGCGAATCGGCAAGGCTGCTTCGACGAAGCATGGACGACGGCAAGCGGCGTCTCTCCGAAAAGCGCAAGGCCTACGAAGGCCGCAAGGCAAGGCGTGAAACGCATAATGCGCAGAAGATAGACCCCTCCGGACTTGAAATAGGTCAGAGAGTGAACGTGCTGTCGTTGTCCCAAAAGGGCAGGCTGCTCACCCTTCCGGACTCCTCCGGAAACGTCCAGGTACAGGTGGGACAGATGAAACTGAACGTAAATCTGGACGGGCTCAGCCCCGTCGTGGAGAACGTAACGGACAAGCAGAGAGAAAAACAGAAGTATTCTCGCCTTTACGCGGCCAAGGCCATGACTGTTCCCGCTTCCATAAACGTCGTGGGAAAGAATCTGGACGAGGCCGTAATGGAGGTTGAAAAATATTTGGACGATGCTTTTATCGCGAGTCTGGAAACCGTCAGCGTAATACACGGGCGGGGCGCGGGCATACTGCGAGAGGGAATAGCGCGTATGCTGCGTTCGAACCGTCATGTGGAATCCTTCCGCAAGGGCGGACAGGGCGAGGGCGGCGACGGGGTTACCATAGTAAAGATAAAGAGGTAGAGGAATGAAGAACGTAAAAAAAGAAATAGCGGAAATACTTGCGGCGGCAAGCGGACTTTCGGTCGAGGAAAGCGAAGACCTGGTGGAGATACCGGTGGACAGCGCCATGGGAGACTACGCCTTCCCATGCTTTAAGCTGGCCAAGACCATGCGCAAGGCTCCCGCGATGATAGCCGCGGACATAGCCGAAGCCATAGGCGCAAACCCATTGTTCCAAAAGGTGGAGAACGTTAATGCCTATGTAAATATGTTTTTAGCCCGTGAGTCTTTTGCAAGAGATACCATTAGCGAGGTGCTCGCCCGCGGAGATGATTTCGGCCGCAGCAACGAGGGCGAGGGCAGGACCGTAATAGTCGAGTTCAGCTCTCCCAACATAGCCAAGCCCTTCCATATAGGCCACATACGCAGCACGGTAATAGGCAATTCCATAAACAAGATATACGACTTTTTGGGATATAAGGTGGTGCGCATAAATCACCTTGGCGACTACGGAACCCAGTTCGGCAAGATGATAGTGGCGTATAAGCGCTGGGGAAAGCGCGAAGAGGTTGAGGCCGAGCCCATTCAGAGCCTGCTTTCGTACTACATAAAATTCCACGAAGCGTCCGAAAAAGACCCTTCGCTCGAAGACGAGGCGAGAGCCACGTTTACGCGATTGGAGCAAGGCAATCCCGAGGAATTGGAGCTTTGGAGCTGGTTCAGAGAAGAGTCGCTGCGGGAGTTCGGCCGCGTATATGATATGCTCGGCGTTTCCTTCGACTCCTATACCGGCGAGAGCTTTTTCAACGATAAAATGCCGGCGGTAATAGAAGAGCTGAAAGAAAAGGGTCTGCTGGAAGAATCCCGCGGCGCGCAGATAGTGGACCTTTCCGACTACGGCATGACGCCGGCCCTCATAACCAAGAGCGACGGTTCGTCGCTCTACATAACAAGGGACATAGCCGCCGCCATATACCGCAAGCAGACCTACGATTTCGTGAAGTGCATATATGTCGTGGCTTCTCAGCAGAATCTCCATTTCCAGCAGTGGTTTAAGGTTGTGGAGCTGATGGGCTACGAGTGGGCCAAGGACTGCATACACGTACCCTTCGGTCTCATATCGATGGAAGACGGCACGATGTCCACAAGGCACGGCCGCGTGGTATTCCTGGAGGACGTGCTGAAAAAGGCCGTGGAAAAGACCCGCGAGATAGTCGTCGAAAAACAGGTCAACACCGACAGCATAGACGAAACTTCGATGAAGGTCGGAATAGGCGCGGTAATCTTTAACGAGCTGGCGAACAACCGCATAAAGGACTACGTTTTCAGCTGGGACAAGGTTCTTAACTTCGACGGAGAAACGGGCCCCTACGTGCAGTACACTCACGCCCGCGCAGCCAGCGTCATACGCAATTCCGGACTTGACCCGGCTTCTCTTTCCGTTGACGGGGCAGAACTGGGCGGCATAGTTTCCGACAGCGCCTATGAGCTGGTCAAGCTCCTTTACCGCTTCCCGGAATTCGTTTCCGAGGCCGGCGAAAAGTACGAGCCTTCGGTAGTCACCAGGCACATAGTCGATGTGGCCCAGGCCTTTAACCGCTTCTATCACAGCGAACGCATAAACGTGGAGGACGAAGAGGAGCAGAGGGCCAAGCTCCTGCTCACCATGGCGGCCAAGCAGACCATAAGGAACGGCCTCACCCTGCTGGGAATAGAGGCTCCGGACAAGATGTAGCCCATGCGGTACGAGGGACTAATATACAGGCCGCCCAGCGAGGCAAGAAGTTTAATAATACAGATTACCGTCGGCTGCTCGCATAATCGCTGCCGCTTCTGTTCCATGTATAAGGACAAGGTTTTTCGTGTAAGAAAAGCAGAGGAGATAGAGCGCGATCTTGTCGAGATGAGCCGCTACTATCCCAATGTAAAGCGGATTTTTCTGGCCGACGGCGACGCCCTTTGTCTTGCAGGCAGCAAGCTTCTAAGGGTCTTGGGACTCATAAAAGATCTTTTCCCCAAGTGCGAAAGGGTCAGCATATACGGCT
>DAONZO010000169.1:0-2739 GCA_035406945.1 Bacillota bacterium
GCTGAGGCGCGTTCTGGTGCTCGGTTCAAAGAAGAGAGTCGCCAGCTTTTTGTAGGCGCAGATGTTCCGGTAGGCCTCCGGGTTTTTCGAGATATCGTCCGCAAGCTCTATCAGGCCGTCTATCTCTTCCGTTGTAAGGTCTGTAACGTTGATAAGGTTTCTTACTTTCTCCATTTATTTCCCTCCGTTTATCCAGGACTCGTCCGAAGGATTGTCCCTGAACATAAGAATTTTTGTGCTGTCCTCCGCCTCTATATAGCCGTTTTCCACGGCGCTTTTCACAAGGACATCGAGGTCGCAGAGGCTGACGTTTTTAACATCGTTTTCCGCAAGGCGGTCCAGGCCTTTCTTCATGCCGTAGGTAAAAATGCTGACTATGCCCAGCACCTCCGCTCCGGCTTCGCGCAGCGCATTTACAGTATCCACGGCCGAGCCCGCGGTGGATATCAAATCCTCCACCACCACGACCTTCTGCCCCGTATTGAGCCTGCCTTCTATCTTATTGCTGCGCCCGTGGTCCTTGAGCGAGCTTCTTACGTAGCCCATGGGAAGCCCCATTATATGGGCGCTTATAGCGGCGTGGGCTATGCCCGCCGTCGCAGTTCCCATAAGCACTTCGCAGTCCGGATAGTTGTCTCTTATCGCCCTAACCAGACCCTCTTCCACCAGAGTGCGAAGCTCCGGGGCGGTGAGGATTAAGCGGTTGTCGCAATATATCGGGCTCTTTATGCCGCTGGCCCATATAAAGGGCTGCTGCGGGCGCAGGAAGACCGCCCCTATGGAAAGAAGCCCTTCCGCAATTTTTTTCTTGAATTCCATATCTATAAATCGCGCCTTTCTCCCGTCGCTCGGCGGGTCTCAATTACGTTTTATCCTATGAAGTCCGCAACGCAGCGGCGGTAGGCTTCGAGCGGGTTTTCGGCCGCGCTTATCGGCCGCCCGACGACTATGTAATCGGAGCCTAAGTTCTTTGCCATAGAGGGTGTGGTGACCCTCGCCTGGTCCCCTTTTTCGTTTTCCGCGAAGCGTATGCCCGGGGTTACAGTTATAAAGCCGCTTCCGCAGATTTCGTGTATGCGCCCGGCTTCGAGGGGCGAGCAGACCACCCCGTCCAGACCGCTGCTCTTGGCGTTGGCTGCGTAGAACGCGACAACCTCTTCCAGCGGACGATTTATGAGCAGTTCTTTCCGCATGCTTTCCTCGTCGATGGAAGTGAGCTGGGTCACGGCTATCAGCAGGGGGCGGCTTCCGTCCGGCCTTTCAAGACCCTTAAGCGCCGCCCGCATCATCTTTGCGCTGCCCGCGGCATGGACATTGCACATATCCACATCCAGAGCCGAAAGAGCGCGCATGGCGCGTTCCACGGTGTTGGGGATGTCGTGCAGCTTGAGGTCTAAAAATATCCTGTGCCCCCTCGCCTTAATCGCCCTCACTATATCCGGACCTTCCGAATAAAAGAGCTCCATGCCTATCTTTACAAAGGGCTTTTCCCCGGCAAAGCCGTCCAGAAAATCCAAGGTTTCGGCCGCGCTTGGAAAATCGCAGGCTATTATTACGTCCTTTCTCATATGTGTCCTTCTCCTATTATATTTTCCAGATTACCTATGCCGAGGCTGTCCATCACGGCCGGAAGCTCTTCGATTATCTCTTTGCAAATGTACGGATTGACCAGATTTGCGGCGCCTATTCCAACAGCCGTGGCTCCGGCGAGCATCATCTCGATCACATCGCGGGCGGAGGAAACGCCGCCCATCCCTATTATGGGCAGGCTCACGGCTTCGTAGACCTGATACACCATGCGAAGGGCCACCGGAAATACGGCCGGGCCGCTGAGCCCTCCGGTCGTGTTGGCGATTACGGGCCGCTTCGTCTTAAGGTCTATGCGCATTCCCATAAGCGTGTTAATAAGGCTTATCCCGTCGGCTCCCGCTTCCTCGCAGGCGCGGGCAATCCCGGCTATGTCGCAGACGTTGGGCGAAAGCTTGATTATGACGGGTTTGTCGGCCACCCTCTTTACCGCCCTGGTGACGATCCCCGCCGCGGCGGGGTCGGTGCCGAAAACCATGCCGCCTCCGTGCACGTTGGGGCAGCTTATGTTTATCTCGAACCAGCCTATCTGGTCTTCGCCGCTTAAAATTTCAACCGTTTTTATGTAATCGTCTATGGAAAATCCGCTTACATTGGCCATTACCGGCTTCTTGAAAAAGGCCTTCATGGCCGGAAGTTCCGTATTCTTTACGGCCATCACCCCGGGGTTCTGAAGGCCCACGGCGTTCAGCATCCCCGCCGGGGTCTCCGCTATTCTGGGCGTGGGGTTTCCGAAGCGCGGCTCTAAGGTGGTGCCTTTGAAGGAAAAGCTACCTAGGCAATTGATGTCGTATAGCTCCGCAAACTCGCGGCCGTATCCGAAGCAGCCGGAGGCCGGTATCAAAGGATTGTCTAATTTTATGCCGCAGAGCTCCACCTGTGTTCTTGCGCTCACCATATTATTTCCTCCATCGCGAAAACGGGGCCGTCCGTGCAAATCTTCTTATTGCCGAGCAGGGTTTCGCAGCTGCAGCCCATGCAGGCTCCGAAGCCGCAGCCCATACGCTCTTCCAGGCTGAACTGCCCGCCGCTGTTTGCCGCGGCGTTTACGGCTCTCAGCATGGGCATGGGCCCGCAGGCGTATATGTATCCGTAATCGAGGCCTTTCATAAGGTCGCTTGCAAAAGCTTTGCTTCCCGCGCTTCCGTCCAG
>DAONZO010000170.1:0-2721 GCA_035406945.1 Bacillota bacterium
GGATAAACGGCAAATACAGCCTCGCCACGGAAGTGAGGATGAACATGGAAATGAGGAATCTCATATTCTCGCGCCTGCAGGAGCTGTCCTTCGACTTCTATAATCAAAACAGCGTGGGCTACATACATTCGCGCGTAATGAGCGACACCTCGCGCATAGGAGAGCTCTTCACCTGGCAGATCGGCGACGCCCTCTTCTTCCTTACCTACATAGTGGGAGCGATCGTCGTAATGTTCAGGGTCAACGCCCGCCTCACCTGGCTCATACTGATAATAGTGCCTGTCATAGCCCTGTTCTTTGTCCTTTTTCAGGGCCGCATATTCGAATTGAACAGGCAGGTGAGGGAAATAAATTCGCGCATAAGCGGGAGTTTTAACGAAGGCATTACCGGGGCCAAGACCATTAAGACCCTGGTGATAGAAAAGCGCATAGACGCCGATTTTATGCGGGAAACCGGCAACATGTACAATAAGTCCGTGGCGGCGGCCCGTCAGAAGGGCCTTTTTACGGCGGTGACGAATTTCGCCACCTCCGTGGGCCTTGCCATAGTGCTGTGGAAGGGCGGGGTCATCGCGCGCACGGAGGTCGGCACCTTTGCGCTGTTCATGTCCTACGTTCAGGGGATAATGGAGCCCGTGCGCTATCTGGTGGAAAGTCTTGCCATCTTCGTGATGGGCAAGGTCAATATAAGCCGTTTTGCCGCCATAGTGGAGGCCGTTTCGAGCGTTACGGACAGCCCCGAGGTGATAGAAAAATACGGCGACAGCTTCAATCCCAGGCGCGAAAACTGGGAGCCTCTGCACGGCGACATAGAGTTCGAGAACGTGGACTTTAAGTACCCCGACGGAGACGAGTACGTGCTGGAGAATTTCAGCCTCAGGATACCCTTCGGCACCCATCTGGCCATAGTAGGGGAGACCGGAGCCGGAAAATCCACTCTGGTAAATTTAGTGTGCCGCTTTTTCGAGCCTACAAAGGGCCGCGTGCTGATAGACGGGCGGGATGCCCGCGAGCGTTCCCAGCTCTGGCTTCACTCGTCCCTGGGCTATGTGCTGCAGACCCCGCACCTTTTTTCCGGCACGGTAAGGGAAAATCTGCTGTACGGAAATCCCGGGGCGAGCGACGGGGAGATATACGCCGCTCTGGACCTGGTCTGCGCAAGGGAACTTGTGGGTCGCCTCGGAAAAGGCCTGGACAGCGATGTCGGAGAAGGCGGCGATCTGCTTTCCGCAGGCGAAAAACAGCTGCTGTCCTTTGCGAGGGCCATACTGGCAGACCCCAAAATATTGGTTTTGGACGAGGCGACGGCTTCGGTCGACACAATTACCGAGCAGAAGATACAAAAGGCCATGGAGGCCGTAATAAAGGGGCGTACGTCTCTTGTCATAGCGCACAGGCTCTCCACCGTAAAGAACGCCGACCTGATACTCGTTGTAAGCGAAGGCAAAATAATTGAGCAGGGCTGTCACAGCGACCTGCTCAATCAAAAGGGACATTATTATAAGCTCTGGAAGCGCCAGTACGAAGAGGAGGCTACGGGCGCCGTGTGGAGCGAGGGTGCGTAGTTTTTGACGCTAATCCTTCTTGGGGCGCACTATCTGCTCGAGGCCCAGCTTGCTCAGCGCCGGGTTTATGGCGCCGAAGAGTATGGGCGCCGTTACAATTGCCACCGCGGCATTGAGGAGCGAAATCGGGAATATTGTAATCATGATTCCCCAGACCGCCTTGAGGGGCATGCCCAATATAAATGTCTTCGCGATGAAAGTTTTAAGCATAAACAGAAACACATATGTAAAGGCTCCGACGATGCTGGAAACTATGGTGCGTTTCGCGTCCGGGGCCTTATGCTTTGTTCCCGCGAGGGTTCCGCAGACCCAGGCCATGGCGCCCTTGTTGATAAAGGTGATTATCATCTCTCCGACGGAATAACCTCCTATTACGTCGTATATTGCGGAGCCAAGGCCGGCGGCAAGACCGCCCATGGCCGGCCCGAGAAGAAGGCCCGAAAGCAGGCAGACGCCGTTTGCTATGTGAAAAGCGACGTCTTCGGTCAGCCTGATGCGAATCATGCTTGCGACGCAGACTATTGCGGCCATTACGCCGACAAAAGCGATTTTGTAGACTTTGGCGGAATTGTTCTTGTTCATTTAGTTTCATCTCCTTATAAATGTATTACTTACATTTAACATTATCCACCGATTTGGTATTAATAAAATACCCAAATCAAGAGAAAATAGTAATACCAGATTGCCCGTAAAAAACTTCGCGCGGCAAGTTTCCTTTCTCCCGAAAGAGCTATTCCTTCGGCTTGTTCAAATAAGGCCGATATAGTAAAATACAGGGGAATACTTGCGACATTAATTCTGCAGTCAACACAAAGGAGACGGCAATGAACATAATCCTTAAGCTCGAGCCGAGGGCTTACGGCATGGCTATGGACATAGCCGAGAACACCCCCATAGAGCACCTCATAGAGCCCTTCGAAGACGACATACCGTACAGGGTCTACGCGGCGAGGCTAAACAACCGCGTCGTGCCTTTAGACACCCCAATAAAAGAGGGAGGCTCCGAGGTGGTATTCTTGGATATGCGCGACCCCAGCGGCAAGCAGGCCTATCAGAACAGCGTGATAAGGCTTTATCTGGCCGCGGTAAAGGCCGAATTTCCGGGCGCGGACATAGTAATCTCAAACTCTCTCAACCGAGGCATATTCGCCTTTAT
>DAONZO010000171.1:0-2712 GCA_035406945.1 Bacillota bacterium
TTAAATACGCGGGCGAACCTCATAAACTGGCGAAGATTTTCGAGAGCTTCTGCGAATGGTATGTAAAATACAGAAAACTGACCGGATTGATACTTGGCGACCTGAACCCCGCCAAGTTTTTCATGACCGAAGAGGGTTTTTGCTACATTGACTTTGAACATTGCATGCCCGGTTATGCCGAACAGGATATAGCGCGCATGGTGAGATGGTTTTGCGACGAAAGCGACCCCTCCGCGGACAACCCTTTCAGCGAAGCCCCCTTAGGCTCCTTCCCTTCAGCCGTCGGAGCCGAAGCCGCCAAGCTGTTTGTCTGCGTATGTTACGGTCAGATGCAGCTCAGAGGAGACAAGCTGTCGGACTTCCTCAGAGAAGAGTTTTCCACTCTCGACTCTCCGCTCCCGGAGGCGCTGATAAGTTATATGACTTCCTCCGGTGTTGTTGTAGCCTCAAAGACTGCGCCTGCCGTTTCCGAAGCCACCGCTTTTTTGGCCAGTTCCCCCGAACGCTTCCTCTGCGGCCCCTTGGGCTCCGGATTAAGCTGCCCCGGCTTCGACTTTGTATATGCGCCCAACATTGCGCTTGCCGTTTACGCCGCGGCTCGCCAAAACAGCTGCGAATGGCTGATTGTGCTCGGCGCATCTTCCCCCGTAGATAAAAACGCCGTAAACGAACTTTTAGGCACAGAAAAAAGCGGCATAGATGCCGCGTTTTTCCAAGGAGATGCTTTTACTCTCCCCTTGCTTATTCGCAAGGAAACAGCCCTTGCGCTTTTCGCGTCCGCAGGCGAAGAAGACGAGGACTTGGATCTGCTTCTGCAAGAAAAAGCCCGCTGTAAGCTTATTTAGGCTTCTTCAGAAAGCCCCTTAGAGCATATCGGTATCGAGCAGCTCGTAGGGGGCAAGTATGGCCTTCACTTTTGCCGCAATAAGGGCTGCGCCGCCTTCCCTTTCGCTTTCAATGTTGAGCGGCATAAGGGGGTCGTGCAAAGACTTGCGCAGCAAAAACCAGCCGTCGCCGTTCCCGGCGTCGCAGCAAACCCTCACCCCTTCGTAATTCGGTTTTTCGAGGCTCATGCCGCAGCGGCAGCGTCCGTCGCAAGGCGCATTGTCCGTGCAGGGACCGGCGGCTATGAGCGCTTCAAGCTCTTCGAGCACCTTATCCGCGTAGGAGACAAAGTCCTCGGCCTTTACGGACAAACGATACTCCTTTGCTTCCAAAGGCTCGCTCATGGAGGAAATAAGGCTTTCTATGGCCTTTCCTTCGGATTTAAGGCGCGCGGTCTCTATAACTATTTTGGTGGCCAGATAGGCGCCATCGTCAAGAAAATAGTTTTCTTTAAGCGCGGCATGGCCGGAAGTCTCTATCGCGAGCTGACAGTCCGTGCCCTCGGCATTCAGTTCTATCGCTTTGTTTATTACGTTCTTATATCCCCTCTTAAAGCGCAGATGCTTAAGACCAAGGCTGCCCGTCAGGAACTCGCCAAGCTGACGGCTCGTTATGCTGTCGGTGACGACGGTGGTGCCCGGATATCCCCGGGAAGCCAGAACCGCGGCCAGGGCAACTATGCCGTTTCTTACTATCGGCCGACCCTGCGAGTCGACGGCGGCCGCCCTGTCCACATCCGTATCGAATATTATTCCAAGATCCGCTCCCGCCGCCTTGCAGGCCGCGCAAATTGCCGCCATGGCCTCGCTGTTTTCGGGATTGGGCGGATGGTTGGGGAAGGTTCCGTCCGGCTCAAGAAAGACGCTGCCCGAGCAGTCCGCGCCCAAAGCTTCCAGCACGTCTTTAACGTAAAAGCCTCCGGCTCCGTTTCCGGCGTCACAGACTATATGCATGCCCTTTAGCGGCTTCGCCTTGCCCAAGTCCGCAAGGGAGTCGCTTATGAGTCCGCGCAGATGTGCGCTGTAAAGATTCATCAAATCAAAAGGCCTTATGGTTCCCGTCCTGTCCGAAAAGCTTGGAAGCTCGCCCTCCGCGAGGGCTATAATCGCCTTTATATCGGCCTTGTCGAGACCGCCGTCCCTGGTGAAGTATTTAAAGCCGTTTCTGTTGAAAGGAAGATGGCTGGCGGTGATCATTATCGCGCCGTCCGCCCTGCTCTCTTCGAACAGCGTGGACATGAACATGGCGGGGGTCGACGCCATTCCGCAGTCCAGAATGGCGGCTCCGAGCGAGGCCATGCTCCGGGCGCATACTCCGAGCAGCCGTTCCCCGCTCAGGCGGGAATCGCGCCCTACGGCTACCGTGAGCTCTGAAGCGGGCTTTCCCGTCCTCTGCGAAAGCCAGGAAATAAAGGCCGCGGAGAGGTCTGCCGCCGCCTGCTCGCTCAGGTTTACAGCCTGCCCTTCTATCCCCTCCATCGCGACTCCCCTTATATCGCTGCCGTTCTGCAGCTCCTTATAATTCTTCATATAAAACATCCTTTCAATCAGCAAAAGTCCTTACTAACTCAACTTTATTATACACATAATTTTGAGCAAATATCAACATGGCGCTTATTTAGAAATTATGAACAGAAAATGTTATGAAACACGTCGAGCGAGCATGTTGTAACGCGGACACGCTCCCGCTAACGGGGGATCACCCCCCTGCAGCGGTGCCTCGTCGCAAGCCCTGCTGCAAGACCTTCCACCGGTGCATCCGGTTATCACCGGCCGCACTCGGGGACAGGTCTATGCGCAGGTCTTCTCCTCGTGCTAAACTCTGCCT
>DAONZO010000172.1:0-2705 GCA_035406945.1 Bacillota bacterium
GGTGGTGGTTTCGGGGTTTCCGAACACGATGCCTATCTTTTCTCTTAGCTGGTTTATGAAGATTATCATGGTGTTGGCCTTTTGAGCTATGCCCGCGAGCTTCCTGAGCCCCTGCGACATGAGTCTGGCATGGGTTCCCATAAAGCTGTCGCCTATATCGCCTTCGAACTCCGCGCGGGGAACAAGGGCCGCGACCGAGTCTATGACTATGCAGGTGAGCGCGCCCGACCTTACGAGCATCTCGCATATTCCGAGGGCATCTTCGCCGGTGTCGGGCTGAGATACGAGCAAGGCGTCGGTATCAACGCCCAGGGCTTTTGCATACACGGGGTCGAGGGCGTGCTCCACGTCTATGAAAGCGGCCTTGCCGCCCTCTCTTTGAGCCTCCGCGACAACATGAAGAGCAAGGGTGGTCTTTCCCGAGGATTCCGGACCGTAGATTTCTATTATCCTTCCCTTGGGCAGTCCTCCTACCCCGCAGGCTATATCTAAACTGACGGAGCCCGTGGAAAGCGCTTCGACGTTCATGCGCGCACTTTCGTCGCCCAAAAACATCACCGAGCCCTTTCCGAATTTCTTGTCTATCTGCAGCAGAGCTGCGTTCAGCGCTTCTTGCTTTTCCGTAAGCGCGGAAGCGCGCTTATCCGTTTTTACGGCCATTGCTTAATCCTCCTGCCATATGGCGAATCCAAATAAGAACAATTGTTCTTTTATATAATAATATGATATGGCTTACAGGTCAAGCTTTTTTGCAAATACTTCGACCTGAGGATAATTTACCATATATTTCCATATACGTCAAGCCTCTCTGAAAAGAGCTTTGTACATAAGCGTAAACATCTCCCTCACCGCGCGGCTTCTTATATGCGCCCGGTCCGGCCTTGAATTCATATACCTGAAAACCTCGCACTTCCCCCTGTAGCAAAGCCCTATATAATACAGGCCTACCGGCTCGTTCGGGTTTTCTTTCGTTGCGGGACCCGCGTAACCCGTGACGGATATGCACATGTCGCTGCCGCTCACCCTGCGCAGGCCCTCGGCCATTTCCCTTGCGGTCTCTTCGCTTACCGCGCCGTATTTTTCGAGAGTCTCGGCGCTTACACCCAGCTCCTGCATCTTCGCCCTCTCGGAGTAAGCCACTATGCCGCGGTCGAATATCGCGGATATTCCGGCTCTGTCGGTAATCTCCTTTGCGAACAATCCGCCCGTGCATGATTCGCAGCAGGACAGGCTTATTCCGTCTTTCATCATGCGCGACAGCACGACATCGGCAAGTTCTTCGCCCTCCTCGCTGTATATGTACGGGCCTATGAGCTTTCGAATCTCCGTCATCATTTCCTCAACGGCCTGTTCCGCTTCTTCTTTGCTGCCCCGTTTAGAAGCCACTCTCAGGTAGCATTCGTGATCTGCCGCATAGGTGGCGAGCGTGGGGTCGCTCTGCCCTTCTATGAGGTGAAGCAGCTCGGTCTCGAGCGAGGACTCGCCGATTCCAAGCGTTTTAACGGTCTTGTAGTAGAGCGCGGATCCGCTGCGCGCCTTCAGATCAGGCGCGACGTAATCGTCGAACATGGGCTTCATCTCGCGCGGCGGTCCGGGCAGAGAATAAATCAGCTTTCCGTCCTTTTCTATGCAAAAGCCCGGAGCCGTACCGTTGGGATTGGGAAGCACGGTTCCGTGCTCCGGAAAGCGGGCCTGTTTAAGATTGTTGGTCGTCATGGGACTTCCGTAGCGCTCGAACCAGCCCTTTAATATCTCGAGCTGTTCGGGAAATTCCACTAATTTTTCCCCGAAATAGTCGCATATCATCTCTTTGGTGAGATCGTCCTGCGTGGGACCAAGCCCGCCCGTCGTTATCACCGCGTCGCAGTCGTGATAAGCGTGAGCCAGCATCTCTTTGAGCCGCGACGGATTATCTCCGCAGCTCATGTGATACATTACGTCCACCCCTAACTTTTGAAGCTCCTGCGAGAGATAGGCGGCGTTGGTATTGAGTATCTGACCGAAGAGTATCTCGGTTCCGACTGTCAGTATTGTGCATTTCATATATGCGTTCTCCTTAGTCGGCAAACACCTGCTTGTTTTGTATTATGTACTCGGCTCCGCTGTAAACCGTCATTACGAGGGATGCCCACAAAATGACCTGACCCGCGATATTTATGACGGGATGCAGGTCCGCGACTATGAGCAGCGGCACGGCTATCATCTGCAGCACGGTCTTTATCTTTCCGCTGAGCCCCGCCGCGACAACTATGCCCTCCGACGCCGCGACGGCCCTCATGCCGGCTACGGCGAATTCCCTCGCGAGTATCACTATCAGCATCCAGCCCGGCATTACCCCTGTCTGGATAAAGAGGCAGAAAGCCGCGTAGACCAGAACTTTATCCGCGAGAGGATCCATTATCTTTCCGAAGTTGGTGATGAGACCGCGCTTTCGGGCTATGCGGCCGTCGAGCATATCGGTAAGAGAGGCGATGATAAAGACGATGAGGGCCGGAATGTAAAGCTCATAAAGATAGAGCACCGCAAAAACCGGAACCAAAAGCACCCTGAGTATAGTGAGTTTGTTGGGCAGATTCATCGCTTATTCCTCCTTAATCGCAACGCCGGAAAGGTCGTAATCGAAGGCGTCGTCTATCCTTACAAAAGTAAAGCTTCCGGGGCTGAGAGCCTCTTCGGAAACAAAAATCACCCCGTTGTCTATCTCG
>DAONZO010000173.1:0-2679 GCA_035406945.1 Bacillota bacterium
TAGTTGCCGTAATACCCCTTATAATAATGGGCGGTGATATCGTAAGGGCTTTTACTCTGCCCCTGATTGCCGGAGTCACATTCGGAACGATTTCTTCCATCTGCCTTGCCGCACCGCTTTATTATGATATAACAAAACTCACTAAAAAGAACAGATACAGGGGAGCCTGACACGCATGAATGAGTTCATCAGCGCTCTTATGGGCTACAACGAAAACTACAACGCGGAGCTGCTCGAGCGCGCCTACCGAAGGGCCGAGCTGCAGCACCGCGGGCAGAAGCGCCGATCGGGAGAGGACTATATCATCCATCCTCAGGCTGTTGCGATTATACTCGCAAACTTAGGCATGGACGATAAAAGCATAGCTGCCGGTCTGCTTCATGACGTGGTTGAAGACACCGAATATTCGCTTGCGGACTGCCGCAAGGAGTTCGGGCCGGAGATAGCCATGCTGGTGGACGGCGTAACAAAGCTGACGTCTTTGGTCTACGAGAGCAGAGAAGACCGACAGGCCGAGAACATACGCAAGATGTTCCTTGCCATGTCCAAAGACATAAGAATACTCATTATTAAGCTGTCGGACCGGCTTCACAACATGAGGACAATAGAATTTCAGTCCCCGGAAAAACGGATTGAAAAATGCCGTGAGACTCTGGATATCTATGCTCCGCTCGCGGCGCGCCTTGGGATATACGCCTTTAAGTTCGAGATGGAAGACATCTCCTTCAAAAATCTCTACCCCGAGGAGTACAGCGAACTCGACGCCCAAATGCAGGCTCGAAAAAGCAAGCGGGCGGAGATTGTTGAGGACGTAATAGCTCAACTGAACGATGCTCTTGGCGGTTTGGGCATTAAATACGAAATATACGGCAGAAACAAACATTATTACAGCATCTACAAGAAGATGCAGTTTCAGGAAAAGGGCATAGACGAGATTTTCGACCTCAATGCAGTAAGGGTAATAGTGGAGAGCGTAAAGGACTGCTACGGAGTGCTCGGAACGGTTCACACCATGTGGACTCCGATACCCGGGCGCTTTAAGGATTACATCGCCATGCCCAAGTCCAACCGCTACCAGTCTTTGCATACAACCCTCATCGGAAAGAACGGAGTCCCGTTTGAAATCCAGATACGCACACACGAGATGCATATAGTGGCGGAATACGGCATAGCCGCCCACTGGAAGTACAAGGAGGGCGTGCAAAGCAACGACGAAGAGGTGAAGCTCGCCTGGGTTCGTCAGATTTTAGAGTCCCAACAGGATGAAAATGACCCGCAGGCCTTTGTGGAAAGCCTTAAGATGGACCTCTTCTCCAACCAGGTCTTCGTATTTACCCCTAAAGGCGACGTAATGGAGCTTCCTGCGGGTTCCACTCCGCTCGACTTCGCGTTTAAGATACATACGGATATAGGTTCAAAATGCGTGGGCGCAAAGGTGAACGGAAAGATGGTTCCCATCGATTACAATCTCCAGAACGGAGAGATAGTCGATATAGTGACCTCCGCAACCTCCAAGGGACCAAGCATAGACTGGCTCAAGATAGTAAAGACCTCCGGAGCCAAGAACAAGATAAGGCAATATCTCAAGAGGGAAAACCGCTCCGAAAGCGCCGAAAGGGGCCGTCATCTCCTCGAAAAAACCGCAAGACGCAAGGGCTGGGATCTTCAGACCATGCTCAAGCAAAGCTATGTGCTCAAGGCTTCCAAGGCTCTTAAATACGACAGCATGGAAGACCTTTACAATGCCGTAAGCTACGGAGGAGCAGTTCTGAACAGAACGCTTCAGCTCTGCGAAGATTACTATCACGAGGAGCGGCAGGCGGAACTTAAGCGCAAGGAAAAAGAAGAGGCCAGGCTTTTAGACAGAACCAAAAAAAGAAGAAACATAGGAAGCGCGGGTGTTACCGTCAAGGGCGTGGAGAATCTGCTCATACATTTTGCAAAATGCTGCAGCCCCGTTCCGGGAGACGAGATAATAGGCTTTATCACCAGGGGGAAGGGGGTATCCGTGCACCGCAAGGACTGCTTCAATATGCTTACCCTTAAAGAGGAGCATATCGCCCGCCTCATAGAGGTGGAATGGGAGGCCAAGACGGATCAGACCTATGATGCCGTAGTAAGCATACTCGTTGAAGACCGCAAGGGCCTGCTCGCGGAGATGTCCAGAGAGTGCGAGCAGATGGATATAAACATCAACGGCATAAATCTTAAAACCAACAGCGACGGAACCGGCAACGTAAGCATGGTGCTCGCCATACTCAACCTTGCCGACGTGGAAAAGATAATGGCGCGCCTTAGAACGATAGAGGGCGTAATAGATGTTTACAGGGGGAATAACTGATGAGGGCAGTGGTTCAGAGAGTTGCGCGGAGCGAGGTCAGCTCCTGCGGCAGAGTTTCCGGAAGCATAGGACGCGGGCTCAATGTTCTTTTGGGAGTGGGGAAGGACGACACGGAGGAAGACGCGAAGTATCTCGCGTCCAAAATAGCGGGGCTCAGGATATTCGAAGACGAAGAGGGAAAGATGAATCTCTCCGTCAAGGACATAGGCGGAGCTGTGCTGGTGGTATCGCAGTTTACGCTTTACGGAGATGTCCGCAAGGGCAAAAGGCCGGGCTTTACCGCCGCCGCCGAGCCGCAGGAGGCCGAAAGATTGTACGCATTGCTCTGCGACCTTATT
>DAONZO010000174.1:0-2678 GCA_035406945.1 Bacillota bacterium
GAAACCCTTTTTGCCCTTGCCGATCCGAGCTGCAAATATACTCCGCTGCCGAAATTCCCGTCCATGAGCAGAGATTTTGCCATGGTGGTGAAGGAAGCCGTTACGGTAGGAGCTCTTGCCGCAGAGATCAAGGCTTCCGCGGGCGAGCTGTTGGAGGACGTAAAGCTCTTCGACGTCTACCGCGGCGCTCCCGTAGCGCCCGGATTCAAGAGCGTGGCCTTTTCCCTTACCTACAGGGCAAAGGACAGAACCCTTACCGAAGCGGAGGTAAACGAGATAAATTCCGGTGTGCTGGCCGCCCTTAGGGCCGGTCACGACGCCGTTTTGAGAGAAATGTAATTATGAAAGGAGCGCTTATGGACGAAGCTAATAGAGTAACTGTCAAGATATACGGACAGGAGTACACCATCGCCGGTGCGAAGAGCAGAGACAGCATTATGAGGATAGCCGATTACGTGGACGCCAGAATGCACGAGGTAAGCGAAGCCGGCGGAACCGTCTCGGGAGTGGCCGTCCTTGCGGCGCTCAATATAACCGACGATTATTTCGTGCTGCAAAAAGACATCGAGATGCTCATAGAGCAGAACGGCAAGCTGGAAGCCGATACCCAAAATTACGCCCGCATGTGGGAGGACGTAAAACAGAGCTTTGCCCAATACAAGCAGGAGGTTGCCCAGGCCGGTCAGCAGAGAGAGCTCGTTCAGCAGCAGTACATGGAGAAAGAACAGCAGTACCGCGAGAAAGACCAGCAACTCAACACCCTTACAACCGAGCTTGCGGAGACCCGCCGACGAAACGATACTTTAAGGGCAAGACTCGAAGAGATGGGCAAAAGGGTAGAAGAGCTGGAGGCCATACCGGACGCTTCGGGTCAGGCCGTAAGAGATCTGGAGGCCAAGTGCCGCGATATAGAAAGCAGCTTCTTCGACATCCAGATGGAAAACATACGCCTTAAGAACGAGCTGGAACAGCTGAGAAGGCAGAGATAGGAACAGAGCATGAAAGAAAGGACGCTTCGCGTTCTCGAATACGATAAGATAATAGAGCGGCTGAGAGGCGAATGCTGCAGCGCCCTTACAAGAGCAAGGGTTGCCGAACTTAAACCCATGACGGATTTCCGTCTGATAGAAGACGAACTCGCCTGCACCGACGAAGCGGTCACCGTACTGCTTAAAAAAGGAGCGCCGCCTCTTGGCAACTTCTACGACATATCCGGAATAGTCTGTCTGGCCGCGAGGGAGGGCAGCCTCACTCCCAAGGAGCTTTTGGAGGTCGCCTACAATCTTTCCTCGGCGCGCAGGACTTCCGAATTTCTTAAGGGGGATCTGCCGGAGCTTCCGACCATAGACGGACTCGCTTCGGCAATTTCCGTTCTGAAAGGTATCGAGGACGACATAGAGCGCTGCATAATCTCGGAAGACGAGATAGCCGACGGCGCAAGTTCGGAGCTCAGACGCATAAGAAGGGCGATACTGAGGCAGAACGAGGACATAAGGATAAAGATAAACCGGATAGTGAACTCCGCCGAAAACAGGGTCTTTCTTCAGGACGCCCTCGTAACGATGAGGCAGGGCCGCTATGTGATTCCGGTAAAGGCCGAGCACAAGTCGCGCTTGAGCGGCATAGTCCACGACCAGTCCGGCTCGGGAGCCACGCTCTTTATAGAGCCTCAGACCATAGTCAACATGAACAACGAGCTGAGAGAGCTCGAACTTGCCGAAAAGCAGGAGATAATACGTATACTCAAAGAACTTTCCGCTCAGGTGGGGCTGGAGGAGGTCAGGATAAATGCCAACCAGAACATACTGGAGCGACTCGATTTCCTCTTTGCCAAGGGCCGCCTTGCCTGCGACATGAGGGCCGCAAGGCCTTCCTTGAACAGAAACGGCGCCGTTGTGCTGAAAAAGGCCCGCCATCCGCTGATAGACCCCAAGAAGGTTGTACCCATAGATCTGTCCATAGGCGAAAGCTATAACATTCTTGTGATAACGGGGCCGAACACCGGAGGAAAGACCGTAAGCCTTAAAACCGTAGGCCTGCTCTGCCTTATGGCTCAGAGCGGCATGTTCATACCGGCTTCGGAGGGCAGCAGCGTCTGCGTATTTTCGTCGGTCTATGCGGATATTGGCGACGAGCAGAGCATAGAGCAGAGTCTTTCCACCTTCAGCTCCCATATGGTAAACATAGTGGAGATATGCAAAAACGCGGGAAAGGGCAGTCTGGTGCTGACGGACGAATTGGGCGCGGGAACCGATCCCACGGAGGGCGCGGCTCTCGCCATGGCCGTGCTCGACCACCTGTATTCGTCGGGCGCGACAACGCTTGCCACAACACACTATACGGAACTTAAGAAATACGCCCTCTCCACGGAGGGGGTTCGCAACGCTTCCATGGAATTCGACGTGGAGACCCTTTCTCCGACATTTAAGCTCACGATCGGTATGCCGGGAAAGTCCAACGCCTTTGAAATATCGACGAAATTAGGGCTTCCGGCGGCCATAACGGACAAGGCAAGGAGGTTGCTCGACAGCGGCGACATTGTCTTCGAAGACCTCATAAGCTCCATAGAGGCGGACAAAAAGGCGAGCGCCAGGGAGCGCATAGAAGCCGCCGAGCTCATGGCTCAGATGAAGCGGCAAAAGAGCCGCATGGACGCGCTGGAGGCAAAACTGGCGGAA
>DAONZO010000175.1:0-2634 GCA_035406945.1 Bacillota bacterium
GGGGAGACCCTAAGGCCGACCTCAAGGCGCATCCCGAGCGCATATATCCCACGATACAGCATAAAATGGAAATAGACTGGGCCGCGGATACCGGCGTAAGCGCGTGGATAGAAGCTCTTCACGCGGAGAGCTTTGCCTTTAAGGACAGGCTCTACATGTGGAGCGGCGCCTATTACGCGGCCATAATGCTGCTCGTTGCCGTAGGCGGCATAACGGCCATGCTGAGGCGCTGCGAGGGGGCTTTGTACATGCGCCTTATCGTCTTCGGCTATGCGCTGCTGCTGGTTTTAAGCGAGGCGCAGGGTCGCTATCAGCTGGTGCTTTTTCCGTTCTTTGCCCTGCTTGCGGCCCGGGGAGCGGCGGAATATACGGAGCTTGTAAAATCGGTTTTTGAAGGGAAAAATAATGAAGGATAGAAGGACGAGAGTCGGAATTACCGTAAGATACTGCAAGCTGGAAGAGGAAGAGATATACAAGGTCTTCGAGGAGAACACGCGGGTTCAGAAGGTCTTCGCAGAGATAGCCGAAAGGCACGGGGTCACGCTCATCCCCATAATGTGGGCCGAGGACATGAGCGACGCCTGTTCGCTTTGCGACGGCCTCATAATAAGCGGCAGCGACATAGATGTGGACCCCTCGTACTTCGACCCCGCCCTCCCCTTCAGTTCCGAGGACTACGACGAATACCACTACAATCGAAAGCTCATAGAGATTTTTCTTAAGGATAAAAAGCCGATTTTCGGAATATGCAGCGGTTTGCAGGAGCTGAACATCTTCTTCGGCGGCAGCATAGTGCAGGACATGGACGGCCACGGGGCAATACGCCACGATATAAAGACAGAACCCGGAAGCAAGCTCGCGGAGCTTTTCGGCGGCTCGCTGAACACCAACTCCTTCCATCATCAATGCATAGACAGACTCGCGCCCGTCCTTAAGGCGACGGCGAGGAGCGCGGACGGCGTTGTGGAGGCGGTGGAGCTGCCCGGCGCGGAAGTCATGGGCGTACAGTGGCATCCGGAGTTTGACGTTCCGGAAACGCGCGAAAAGCTCTTTGCCGCCTTCTTTAGCGTCTGCGCCAAATATGGCGAGCAATAAGACCGCGGCTGTGATATACTTAAGCGTCTATAAACTTTTTACGGAGGATAATATATAAATGAGCAGACCCGGTTGGGACGAATATTTTATGGAGATGGCGGAGCTTGCCAGAAAGCGAACCACCTGTTTAAGGCGCGGCGTGGGCGCGGTGATAGTCAAGGATAACCGCGTGCTTGCAACTGGCTACAACGGGGCTCCGAAGGGCATAAGGCACTGCGACGAAACGGGCTGCCTAAGAGAACAGATGCGTGTTCCGTCCGGTCAGTGCCACGAGCTCTGCAGGGGGCTTCATGCCGAACAGAACGCCATAATACAGGCCGCCTGCATGGGTGCGAGCATAGAGGGCGCCACCTTGTACTGCACTACCCGGCCCTGCATAATTTGCATTAAGATGATAATAAATGCCGGCATCAAAAGGGTGGTCATAAAAGAAAGCTATCCGGACCCCCTTGCGCAGCAGATGGCCGAGGAAGCCGGTCTTAAAATAGAAGTCATAGGAGATATTAAAGAGTAATGAGCTTGCCCTTTAAGGCTTTTCTTACCGCGCTCTTTGTGGCGCTGGTGCTGACGCCCGTCGCAATAAAGCTGGCTCCTAAGATAGGAGCCATGGACATACCGCGCGACGAACGTCGCGTGCACAAGGAGCCCATGCCCCGCTTCGGCGGAACAGCCATGTTTTTCGCCATAATGATAAGCATAGCGGCCTTTGTGAAGATGGACGCGCAGATACTGGGTATTACGGTAGGCGCCGTCCTTATGTTCCTGCTCGGTCTTGTCGACGACTTCCGCAATCTGTCGCCCAAGGTAAAATTTCTGGGCCAGGTGATCTGTTCCGTCATAGTCTGGTTTTACACCCTGCGCATTAACGGAGTGGCGAACATGCTGCCCTTCGGACCCAGATACATAAGCTTTCCGGACTGGTTTTCCCTGTTGGTGACGATCTTTTGGATATGCGGAATAAGCAACGCCGTAAATCTTGTTGACGGCCTTGACGGCCTTGCCGCAGGCATAACCTGCATAGCCTGCCTGGCGGGCGCGTACACGGCCCATTACACCGGAAGAACGGATACCACGATAATTATGCTCGGCATAGCCGGAGCGACCATAGGCTTTTTGGTCTTTAACTTCCACCCCGCAAAGATAATAATGGGAGACGCGGGCTCCATGCTGCTGGGCTATCTGCTGGCGACGGTTTCCCTCATAGGCGTTTCTCCCACCAAGAGCGTGACCCTGTTTTCGGCCATAGTGCCGGTGCTCATACTCTTTCTTCCGATATTCGACACGAGCTACGCCATACTGCGCAGAGCTGTAAACCATAAGCCGATAACGGAGGCCGACAAGGGCCACCTTCACCACCGCATAATGGCAATGGGCTTCGGGCAGAGGCGCACGGTGCTGGCTCTGTACTCCATAAGCGGCATCATGGGCGTGGCCGGAGTAATGTGGACCATGAAGATGAAACTCGAGGCCATGGTGCTGGTAATCATAGCGATTACGCTCATCGTAACCTTTTTGGGCATAGGCGTTCTGTGGAGCGAA
>DAONZO010000176.1:0-721 GCA_035406945.1 Bacillota bacterium
GGGTTACCTGAGCGACGTGGTGGAGCGGCGGACCAAGGTGGTGGGCAAGGAGAAAGAAGCTGTCAAAGTTGTAATTTCCGGCGCCGGAGCGGCGGCGGTTTCCGTCGCCCGTCTGCTGCTGTCCGCGGGTTTCACCGACATAGTGATGTGCGACAGAAAGGGCGCCATATACAAAGGCAGAGAGGATTTAAACGGGATTAAGGCCGAGATGGCCGAAAAGACCAACGCGGGCCTTATAAAAGGTTCGCTCTCCGATGCTCTCGCAGGAGCGGACGTGTTTGTAGGGGTTTCCGCGCCCGGAGTTTTAAGCGGAGAGGCGGTAGCCAAGATGAACAAAGACGCCATAGTCTTTGCATGCGCAAATCCGACTCCCGAGATATTCCCGGACGAAGCAAAGGCCGCGGGCGCCGCGGTCGTCGCCACGGGAAGAAGCGACTATCCCAATCAGATAAACAATGTTTTAGCTTTCCCGGGGGTCTTCAGAGGAGCCTTCGATGCAAAAGCCCGCTGCATAAACGAGGATATGAAGATGGCCGCAGCCATGGCTTTGGCCGCCGTGATAGAAGAAGATGAACTCGGCCCGGATTGCATAATCCCCAAGGCATTTGATGCAAGGGTTGTAAAAGCCGTGTCCGGAGCCGTCGCAAAAGCGGCGATGGAAAGCGGAGCATGCCGCTAACGGCGTTGTTCATCTCAAAAAACGGCCGCCGTAACACGGACG
>DAONZO010000176.1:731-2634 GCA_035406945.1 Bacillota bacterium
TGTACTATTGTTTAGTCTCTTTATTCTTTGCCGCATTGCTCATATTGGCAACGGCCTTTACGATGTTAATTATAGAGCTCAGTTTCCCCTGATTCACAGCCCCGCAGATATTGTCCACCGAGGTCTTGACGTTGGCCACCACAGCCTTTGCGTCCGCAACCCCCGCTACGGCGTCCGAGGTAAGCTCGCTGGTATTTTTCAGTATTGTCTGAAGATGCGCCACGCCGGGTATGGTCTTTATTATGAGAACCATAAGGCTTATGAGCACGCCTATTCCGGCCATTATAAGCAACCCTATAAGAAGCTCCGTTACACTCAGTGTTATCATCAGTTCAACCTCCATATAAAATAAGCGAATAAAACAAACGAACAGTCCTTTATATTATCTATTATTTTTGCAGTTTTTACAAGTTAAAAAATTTTGCATACGTACTTGACGCGGAGCCCTCTGCGGTGTTAACATTAACCAATAAAAAAATCTTTAAGTTGGTACAGAGAGACCGACAAGATTGCCACATAGACGGCACGTTTTTCGTGCGGAGCTTTGCCAAGTCTTGCCGGGTCCGGCAAGACGTTTTTTATGGAGAGGGGAAGGAGGAAGCCGTGGAATTCAAGGCACTTATAATGACGGAAGACGCAATGCAAAGAGCCTTAAAGCGTATGGCCCACGAGATTTTGGAGCGCAACGAAGGCTCGGAAAACCTCGTTCTGCTCGGGATATGCAGCAGGGGTGTTCCTCTTGCCAAGGCGCTTTCGGCAAGGATAGCCGAGATAGAAGGTTCCGAGATTCCCGTAGGTGAGCTGGACATAACCCTTCACCGCGACGACCTCTCGGGAGACTTCTGCCCCGCCGTAAGCGAAACCGTCATCGACTTCCCCATAGAGGGCAAAATAGTTATTTTGGTAGACGACGTAATCTACACCGGGCGCACTGCAAGAGCAGCGCTCGACGCGGTATCCTCGCTCGGAAGAGCTGCCGGAATACAGATGGCGGTTCTTATAGACAGAGGTCACCGCGAGCTTCCCATAAGGCCGGATTACGTGGGCAAAAACGTGCCCACCTCCAAATCGGAGCTGATATCCGTTCAGATAGAGGAATATGACGGACAAACATGCGTAAAGCTTTTTTCAAGGTAGTGTAAGAAAGGAAAAAAACAATGGACTATCAGACAGGCGCCATATATGACGCAAAACCATTAGGCCCCGGAAGAATTCTGCTGCTCGGACTTCAGCACATGTTCGCCATGTTCGGCGCTACGGTGCTCGTGCCGATGATTACCGGGCTCAGCGTTTCCTCAACGCTGCTGTTTGCCGGATTGGCAACGCTATTTATGCACCTTGTAACAAAGAGGGTGGTGCCCGTCTTTTTAGGTTCATCTTTCGCTTTCCTATCCGGCTATGCCGCGGTCAAGGCCGTCGGCATGAACGAGGGCTTAAGCGAGAACGTCGCCCTCAATTACGCCTGTGTCGGAGTGGCCTGCGCGGGCCTGCTCTACCTTGTATTGGCAGGAATATGCAAGGCTTACGGCAGCAAGAACGTAATGAAGTTCTTCCCGCCCGTCGTCACCGGCCCCATAATCATCGCGATAGGCCTCAACCTTGCGCCTTCGGCCATCAACAGCTGCCAGGCCAACTGGGGCATAGCCCTGATCGCCATAGTCGTCGTGATTGTCTGCAATATTTGGGGTAAGGGAATGGTTAAAATCATCCCCATACTGCTCGGCATAGCGGCCTCCTATTTTGCGGCTGCAATAAGCGGCAACGTGGACTTTGCGGCTGTTAAAGACGCCGCGTGGGTCGGACTTCCCGTGCAATGGAAGAACACCGCTCTGAGCGTATTTACCGACGGTGATACGGACTGGGGCATGGTGTTCACCGCCGTAGTAACCATAGTGCCCATAGC
>DAONZO010000177.1:0-2525 GCA_035406945.1 Bacillota bacterium
CCATCGCCTCGCGCTGAGACTCCGTAAGCTCGTGGGGCTTCGACGGAATCAACTCGATGTTTTCAAAAGGATCTTTTGTTCTGCGTTTTGCAAGGGTATTGCCCGGGAGGAAGCACTTTACGGCCTCTATATATCGGCAGAGGTAGCGACCGCGCATCCAAAGAGCCGTGTTCATGGCCTCTTCGCCAAGATGCAGGTCTTCCTTCAGCTCCAGCACCTTCTTAAACGATTTGACTCCTTCGGGCGGACTGTCGCTTATCGCGGCCACAAAGGCGTCGCTTATGCGGTTGCGTATTCCGAAGGGAACTCTGAGCCTATGACCTATGCGAATGTCGTCGATTTCGCAGATATAGGAATACAGCGCGTCCGTTGCGTTTGTGTTGTTGTCCACCACAAGGCTGACGTATTTCATCTCGGCTGTACTCCCCTTTTTGAATATATGCAGCCGCAGAAATCCTGTCTGTAGAGACCGTATTCTTCGGCAAGCTCGATCGAACGCTTAAATCCTTCCTTCTTCTTGTAGTTGCCGGCAGGATACCGCACTCCGTATTTATCCGAGCACTCTTTCCCGATTGCGGAAATAATATCGTAGTTTTTATGCGGACTTACGCTGAGCGTGGTATCAAAGGCATCAAAACCGAGCTCCTTCGCCAGCCTTGCGGTTTCGCTGAGGCGAAGCAAAAAGCAAAGGGTGCAGCGCTCTCCGCCTTCGGGGTCCTGTTCGTGCCCCGAGACCGCGTTAAAAAAGAGCTCGGGGCGATAATCTCCCTCCATATAGAGGACGGATTTTTTGGCGCTCGCGTTGTATTCCGTTATAAAGCGCTTCTGTTCATCTCTGCGCAGCGCGTACTCCTCTTCTCCGCTTATGTTCGGGTTAAAGAAAAAAACCGTAAGCTCCCAATCTTCGGCAAGCCTTTCTATGACGGCCGTCGAGCAGGGCCCGCAGCAGCTGTGAAGCAGCAATCTCTCTTTTTTCATATCAGTCATTATAGCATAAAGCCGAGTCTCAGTCTAAAAAACCGCGGCTCAGCTTTATCTGTTTTCATATTTTCCGATATACGCAATAGGGCGCTCACGAATTCCGCTTAAAGCTCCGAATATCTCTTTGCGCTGTCTTTGCCCGTTCCTTTTACCGCGTAAAGCGCCTGATCCGAGCAATGTATAAGATCTTCCGTACTATCCGCGTCCGCGGGGAAGTCCGCGCTGCCCAAGCTTATTGAAACGGGAAGCTCGCCTTCGCTTGTGGGCATGGGATCATCGAAGAGACTCATAACACGGCTCATGGCCATGGATACGCTTATTTCCGGACTCGGAAAGAATATTATGGCAAACTCGTCTCCGCCGTATCTGTACGGAACGAAAGCTCTGCTCTTAACAGCGTTAAGACGTTTTCCCGTCTCCTTGAGGACGGCGTCACCGACCAGATGGCCGTAGAGGTCGTTTATGCTCTTGAATTTGTCTATGTCGAATATCATCAGGGAAAAAGCCCTTCCCGAAGCTACGCATTTACCCAGCTCGCGGTCGAAGAGACGACGATTTCCAAGGCTCGTCAAATCGTCCAACTCGGCCTCCGCCTTAAGGGCTATACTCGACTCTTCGAGGTCTCTTTCGCGCGCCTTACCCATAAGATTTTCCCGCTTTGCTCCAAACAGGAAGACGGCAAGTATAATCGTTACCACAACGAGGACACCTACTAAGTGCAGAAGTTTTAACCTGTCGTCCACATCGTTGTAGTATATGGCATTTTTCGGAAGAGCCGGCTTGCTTATTCCGTATTTTTTCATTACGGTAATATCGAAGGCCGCCTCCTTGCTGTACTCTTTGTTGTCCTGTTCATCATCCGCGGGAATGTTTCCCTCGATAATGTCCGAAGCCATTTCTCCGGCGGATTTGCCGAAATCAAAGTGGTCTATGGTTATTCCGCCAAGGCTTCCGTTGCCCATCCAGGACATGGTATATACCGGAGTGTTGGCGTTATCCGTAATAATCCCGAGGGCCTGGTCATAGCGATAAGAATTTTCGTAAAAATCCTTTGTAAATATCAGATACAGGAGTATGGTGTCATCTCCGGTCTCGGAAACTCTTGCTATTATCTCTTCTTTTGTAAGAAGCGAAGTGTTCATTATTTCCATTTCGAGCGGTCTGTACTTGCTTCTTATCGCCATCAGATAGGAATTGAGGGCCTGCCCCGCAACGCTGCCGTCGGATATGGCAAGTATCCTGCTCGCCTTCGGATTTATAGTCTTCGCAAGATCTATGTTGTCCATTATGGTGTTGGGCTCGTGGATTCCGCTCATTCCGACAGCGTCGGCAAGCTCCGTAAGCATCTGACTGTGTACCGCCTCGTATATCACGGGTATATCTCTGAAAAAGCCCTGATGGTACTTGAGCACCATCTGCAGGGCATCATCGCCCCCGACTATAATCGCGGCGATATTTCCTATTTTGGAATATTTGAACGTTATGTAATTGTAAAAGGCCTCCACATACACATCTCCGCTTGCGGAGGAAGAGTCCATAAACTC
>DAONZO010000178.1:0-2464 GCA_035406945.1 Bacillota bacterium
CATTATCGATGCAAGGTTGAGCAGCTGCTTCTGGCCGCCGGAAAGCTCCGTCACATTTTTATGGAACCATGTCTGTATTCCGAAGAAAGAGGCCATCTCCGCAACGCGGCTCCTTATCGTCCTATTGTCACAGCCTAAAGATTCCAGGCCGAAGGCGAGTTCGTGCCACACCTTGTCGGTCACTATCTGATTTTCAGGAGACTGCTGCACAAAGCCTATGGCGGCGCTCTGCTCGCGGAAGTCTATCTCTTCGAGAGTTCTTCCTTCGAACAATATTTCTCCGCTGCGCACTCCGTGAGGGGTGAGCACGCTTTTAAGCTGCCTCAGCAGTGTGGATTTTCCGCAGCCCGACGGCCCGCACAGCGTAAGGAATTCTCCTCCGCGCACGCTCAGATTAAGATCTCTGAGCGCCGGTTCCGTTTGCTGCGGATACCAGAAACTCAGTTTTCTGAGCGTAAAAGTTTCCATTTTCTATCCTCCGTCAGGTTTGTTATAAGCGGTGTAAAGCAGAGGGCCGCGTAAAAAATCGAAAGGCTTACGGGGAAGAAGCCCGCGGCCACGCCTTTTATCGTGGGATAATATCTGAAATAAAACTGTCCCGAAATCCAGCCCAAAATTATCGATGCGCCGCATAAGATAAGCCATATCAGCATCAGTCTGTCGCGGCTGTCGAAACGGTATATCGAAAAGGCCGTCCTGTTCGGAAGCCCGTAGCCCCGGCTTCTCATGGAGTCCGCGGTCTCTATGGCGTTTTCGAGGCTCCAGGTAATCATTATGGAAAGTATGGTGATGGCCGTGCGCAGCCTCTTGAAAAGGCTGCCTTCCGATACGTCCCGCCCCAGAGCGCGCTGGGCGTCGCTCACCACGCGTATCTGCGCGGTGAAGCGCGGAACAAAGCGCAGGGTCATGGAAAGCACCAGGGAAAGGGCGGGTATTATGCGTCCGAAGAGGTAGACGAACTTGTCCGAAGTCATCACTTCGCTATAGCAGGAAAACCAGAATATGACCGAGGCCAGCATCAGGGCGGCCGCCAAGCCGTAGACTATGCTTTCGAGTGTGAGGGGGTTTCCCGACGGCAGATAGCGCAGTATGGTGGCTCCCTGATGGCTGAAGGCGGGGTTTAGGATTGCCGCGAACAAAACCATGGGCAGCATAAAGACAAGAGAAAAGCGCACCGCTTTTTTCCCGCGCAGATATATGCTGTAGCTTACGGCTCCCGCAAGCGATATCAGCAGGCAGGCCGGGTGCATAAAGCACATGGAAAACAGCAGCACGAGGCCGAAGTACAGGAAATTGATTATGGGGTGGTAGGATGAGAATGTGTCTTTGTTTATCATTATGGATGTAAATCGTCTAAAGCAGATTCGCCTTCAGGAGCAGGTTGAAGAGCATAGCCGCTATTTCGCTGCGGGTCACGGCTTCGCGCGGATTAATGTTGAGGGCTTCGTCTCCCAATATGCCGTTGTCGTAGCAGAAGGCCATGGGAGCCTGCGCCCAGGAGCTTACGGTGACATAATCCCCGAACTGAGAGAGCACGTCCCTTACGGCCGACACCGGCATTTCGGTATCCATGCCGCAGAGGACCGCGGCGTTGGCCACCATGGTGGCTGCCTGCTCGCGGGTGATGGTTCCTTCCGGGTTGAATTTGCCGCCGCCGACGCCGCTGACTATTCCGTAGCGGTTGGCTGTGCCCACAAAGGGGGCATACCATTTGTCTTCAGGAACGTCCGAAAAAACGGATGAGACCGCGGGCTCAAGTCCGAGGCTCTTGGTCACTATTGTCGCGAACTCCGCGCGGGTCATGGTTTTGGCGGGGTAAAAATTGCCGTCGTTCATGCCGCTGATTATTCCCCTGGAGGCGAGAGCTTCTATCGCACTTAAATTGTTGTCGTAGGCGAGGTCGGGGAAGCTCTTTCCGGGCTCGGTTATGGGGCAGAACTTCACGTCGGGATGCTTGCCTTCGAGACCGGCGCCGGGCAGTATTACGGGAGCCTCGCCTATGCTTATGGCATCGTTCATGCGGTAGAGGCTGCTCTTCCCTTCTAATGCGCGCATGGCGGCCACCATTCCGTAGAAGGCCTGTTCCGTAGCCATCTGATTGGATTCGTTTTTGTCGTCCGGCAGGTGAAAGAAGCTGCCGTCGGATTTGCGGTAAGTGAATATGTTGTCGAGCATGCTGTGCCCGTTCTTTATAAAGCGGGGGTCGTTCGCATCTATGCCGAGTTCCGTAAGCGCAACCAGAACCTGCACGACGCTTTCCAAATTGGTGATTCCCCAGGAGGCGAAGCCGCCCTGTTCGTCCTGAAGTCCGGCGAGGGTTTCGACGGCTTTTTCCGTGGCTTCCCTTACCTTATCCTGCGATTGATATTTGGCGAGAGCCTGAAGCGCCATCGCCGTCATATCGGTGTCGGTATAGCCGGAGCCGGTGAGGTTGAAGCCCCCGTCGGGAAGCTGAAAGTCGAGT
>DAONZO010000179.1:0-2459 GCA_035406945.1 Bacillota bacterium
CGTAAATATCTTGCCGTCTCCCTTTTCGGGCATGCGCTCGTAGCCGTCCCTGCGGTTCTGAGCCTCTCTAAGGCGGCCCGCCTCGCCCTCGAACTCATCTATGCGCTCCACAAGCCTTCCCTTTTCGTCGCGCTTGGCGCAGACGCCCGGGTGGGTGAGATAGTAGGAGCCTAATATCATGTCCTGAGTGGGCGTGGTTATGGGCGAACCGTCCTTGGGAGCCAGTATGTTGTTTACCGACAGCATAAGGAAGCGGGCCTCGGCCTGAGCCTCCACGGAGAGAGGCACATGTACGGCCATCTGGTCTCCGTCGAAGTCCGCGTTGTAGGCGGTGCACACCAGCGGGTGAAGCTGTATGGCCTTGCCTTCCACAAGCACCGGTTCAAAAGCCTGTATTCCGAGCCTGTGGAGGGTCGGGGCGCGGTTCAGAAGAACGGGGTGCTCTTTGATTACCTCGTCTAAAACGTCCCAGACTTCGGGGGCTATCTTTTCCACCATGCGCTTTGCGCTCTTTATGTTATGCGCGGAGCCGTTCTGAACGAGCTTCTTCATTATGAAAGGCTTAAACAGCTCCAAAGCCATCTTCTTGGGAAGTCCGCACTGGTAGAACCTGAGTTCCGGGCCTACCACTATTACGGAACGCCCTGAATAGTCTACGCGCTTTCCGAGCAGGTTCTGGCGGAAGCGTCCCTGCTTGCCCTTGAGCATATCGGACAGGGATTTGAGGGGACGGGAACCGGGACCGGTTACCGGGCGACCCCTTCTGCCGTTGTCTATGAGGGCGTCCACGGCCTCCTGAAGCATGCGCTTTTCGTTGCGTATTATTATGTCGGGAGCGCTCAGCTCCAGCAGCTTCTTAAGCCTGTTGTTCCTGTTGATGACCCTTCTGTAAAGATCGTTTAAGTCGGAGGTGGCAAAGCGGCCTCCGTCGAGCTGAACCATGGGCCTTAAATCCGGCGGAATTACCGGAACGACTTCCAGTATCATCCACTCAGGTCTGTTTCCGGCGGCTCTCAAAGCCTCGATTACCTCCAGGCGCCTTACAATTCTTACGCGCTTCTGACCCTGAGAGTCCTGCAGCAAGGCTCTTAGCTCTGCGGCCATCTCGTCTAAGTCTATCTCGGCTAAAAGCTTGCGAATCGCCTCGGCGCCCATTCCGGCCTTAAATCGGCTGCCGAACTCTTCTTTCTTTTCTCTGTACTGCTGCTCGGACAAAAGTTCCTTATAGGCCAGATCCGTATCGCCCGGGTCCGTGACTATATAGAACGCAAAGTACAGCACTCTCTCTAAGTTTCTCGGAGAGAGGTCCAGCACAAGGCCTATGCGGCTGGGTATGCCCTTAAAGTACCATATGTGGGATACGGGCGTGGCCAGCTCTATGTGACCCATGCGCTCTCTGCGCACCTTGGCCTTGGTCACCTCCGTGCCGCAGCGGTCGCAGACTATACCCTTGTAGCGTATGCGCTTGTACTTGCCGCAATGACACTCCCAGTCCTTAACGGGTCCGAATATGCGCTGGCAGAAAAGACCGTCGGTTTCGGGCTTAAGGGTTCGGTAGTTGATGGTCTCGGGCTTTTTTACTTCGCCGCGCGACCAGCTCAGTATCTTTGCTGTTGAAGCAAGACTTATCTGTAATGATTCAAAGTTACTTAGTTCCAAGGAGATCTCCCCTTTCTGCTCAGACTCACCGAGCGATAACGGAGCAAAGGCTTAATAAAAGGCTTAATATTCGTCGTCTTGCGGATTGTTGTCGCTGTTGAACGCGGCATCCTTTACGGCCTGTCCGTACTCGTCGAGCTCGGAGAAGCCCGAGTCTTCGGCAAAGTATTCTTCGCTTCTGTTGTGTTTTCTGTCGTCTTCGAACTCGACGACGTTGAAGTTGGTTATGGCCTCGAGCTCGTTTATATCTCTCAGCTCTATCTCTTCGTCGTCTTCGTTCAGAACCTTTACATCCAAGGCGAGCGCCTGCATCTCCTTTATCAGGACCTTAAACGATTCGGGTATGCCGGGCTCGGGAATGTTCTCGTCTTTAACTATGGCTTCGTAGGTCTTTACTCTGCCGACCACGTCGTCGGACTTGACGGTAAGTATCTCTTGCAGCGTGTAGGCCGCTCCGTAGGCTTCGAGCGCCCAGACTTCCATCTCTCCGAAACGCTGTCCGCCGAACTGGGCCTTGCCGCCCAGAGGCTGCTGGGTAACGAGGGAATACGGCCCCGTGCTTCTTGCGTGTATCTTGTCGTCTACAAGGTGGTGAAGCTTGAGCATGTACATGTAACCCACGGTGACGGGGCCGTCGAAGTAGTCTCCGGTGCGGCCGTCTCTGAGCTGCAGCTTTCCGGACTCCGGATAACCGCATTCCTTGAGCAGGTTTATAGCATCTATCTCGCTGGCGCCGTCGAATACGGGCGTGGAGATGTACCAGCCCTTCTTCTTTACGGCGAGCCCTAAGTGAACCTCTA
>DAONZO010000180.1:0-2405 GCA_035406945.1 Bacillota bacterium
AGTGGTGAAATGATAATTTGCAATCTTGGGATTTGCCTTGGTGCTTACTGAAAGAAGGGTGGATTTCCCCACGTTGGGATAGCCAACAAGGCCCACGTCGGCTATGAGCTTAAGCTCCAGCTCCACTACGCGCTCGGTGGCGAAGCCTCCGGCCTCGGCAAAGTTGGGAGCCTGACGCGTGGGGCTCTTGAACATCACATTGCCCTTGCCGCCCTTCCCTCCTTTGGCCGCGACAAAACTGGCGCCCTTTTCACTCAGGTCGGCCATTATCCTTCCGCTTTTTACGTCGCGTATTATGGTGCCTACGGGCACTTTAATTATAAGGTCGCTGCCGTCCGCGCCGAACTGCTTTCTTCTTCGGCCGTCTTCACCGTCTTGGGCTTCGTATTTGGTCTTGTAGCGAAAGTCCATAAGGGTGCGGAGATTGTCGTCGGCGTAAAAAACTATGCTTCCGCCCTTGCCGCCGTTGCCGCCGTCCGGGCCGCCGCTGGGAACGTTGGCCTCCCTTCTGAAGGATACGCTGCCGTTTCCTCCCTTGCCGGACCTTATAGTTATCTGTGCTTTATCCACAAACATTTTAATTACCTGATTTTACGCAAAAACAAAACAGGCTGCAGCTTTTCGAGCTGCAGCCGCTTTACTTACTAAGCCTGTTCGGAATAGACGCTGACCTGCTTGCGGGTCTTGTCTTTTCTTTCGAACCTGACTATGCCGCCCTGCATTGCGAACAGGGTGTCGTCGCCGCCTCTGCCGACATTGTTGCCCGGGTGAATCTTGGTGCCTCTCTGGCGAACCAGGATGGTACCGGCGTTGACAAACTGACCGTCAGCTCTCTTTACTCCAAGGCGTTTGGCCGCGCTGTCGCGACCGTTCTTAGAGCTACCGACTCCTTTTTTACTTGCCATTGATTTTACCTCCCGATCTTCTAAGTTACATTGCAGCCTCGATGCTTGCAATCATTTCTGCGTTGGTTGCTTTGGGGTTGAGCTCGATGCCGTGCTCCTGGGCATACGCCACAAGCTCGGCCTTCCTCATGGCCTTCAGGTTTACACTGCCTTTGGCCGCTGCAGGCTTCTCCTTTGCGGGCTTTTCTTCCGCAGGCTTCTTTGCAGCTTTCTCTTCCGCGGCCTTCTCTTTTGCGAGCTTTTCTTCCGCAGGCTTCTTCGCGGGTTTCTCTTCTACGGTCTTCTCCTTTGCGGCTTTCTTTTCCGCGGGGCTTGCACCGGAAGCGGAAATGCTCTCGATGCGAAGCTTGGAGTAAGGCTGACGATGCCCCTGCTTCCTGCTGTAGTCCTTTTTGGCCTTATACTTGTAGATGATGAGCTTCTCGCCCTTGCCGTTTTCTAAAAGTTCCGCGATTACGCTTGCTCCCTCTAAAAAGGGCTTCCCTACGAGCATGCCGTCGTTGTCTCCGATGGCCAAAACCTCGTCCAGAACGACTTTTGCTCCGGCTTCGGCGCGCAGTCTCTCTACGCTGATGATGTCTCCTTCACTGACGCGGTACTGTTTTCCGCCGGTTTGTACTATTGCGTACATATTCTGTTCCTCCTCTTTCCGTCTCGCCATAGCGGGCGGCCGAATGACGGCACTTAAAAACCTGCCCGATCTGCGCGGCAACGTGAAAAATATATCACAAGGATTCGAACTTGTCAACGGCTATTTTCTATGAAAATCAGGGATTTCTGTGAGAATCAAGATAGGATTGCAGAATGATAACCGCAGCCTGGCGGTCTATGATCTCCTTGCGCTTCGAACGGGAAACATCGGCTTCTATCAAAACCCTTTCGGCTATCTTTGTAGTGAAGCGTTCGTCCTGAAATTCCACGCCGAACTTGAGCCCGTTGCTGCGCATCTTGTTTTCGAGCATGGCGACAAACTCGCGCACCTTGGCCGTCTGTGGGCTGTCTTCGCCGTTCAGCATCAGCGGAAGACCCGCCACCACTTTCTCGCAGCCGTATTCCTTTATGTATTCCAAGACCTTGCCGGTGTCCTTGCGTATCCCCACCCTCTCTATGGTTGCGACGCCCTGAGCGGAAATAAGCAGGGGGTCGCTTACAGCAACCCCCACCGTTTTGTCTCCGATGTCAAGCCCCAGTATCCTCATGACTAATCTTTCTTGCGCAAAAAGCTGCGCAGAAGTTCTTCGACAAGATCGTCTCTTTCTATGCGCCTTATGAGGTTCCTGGCGTTGTTGTGGCCTGTAATGTAAGACGGGTCGCCCGAAAGTATGTAGCCCACCATCTGATCTATGGCGTTATACCCCTTTTCTTCCAACGCGTCATAGATGGTATTAAGCAGTTCTTCGGTGGTCTTTTGAGCGTCCTTGTCCGGTGCGGTAAAAAGTATTGTCTTTCTTTCCATAAGCAACCTCCTGATTCATTTAAAGGTTTTCAAAAATGATTATT
>DAONZO010000181.1:0-2381 GCA_035406945.1 Bacillota bacterium
AAACATCTTCGAACTCGTATTCCCCGTCGCGGTATCCTATCAGCATAAGGCCGTTTTCACCCTGCTCATTCAGCCATTCTTCTTCTTTGCTGAAATCCAGAAAAGTCTTTTTAAGCGTTGTTTTCATTGCCTTTACCCCCTTATTTCCTTTGCGTTTCGCAGCAATTCTTCCAAACGGAGCAGCTCCGCCTCAAAGAATTGTTTTCCCTTATCCGTGATGAGATATTCAATTTTTCTGTCCTGCGGCTCGTTGTCCAGGGCTTTTATCCATCGTTTTTTCTGCAGGCTGTCCAATGCCCCGTAGACTGTGCCGGCCCCTAAATTGACGCGCTTGTCGGTCATCTCCGCTATATCTTTCATCAGAGCATAACCGTGTGCCGGACGGTGAAGACGGAGCAGTATATAGAAGACGGACTCCGCCAGGGCGCCGGGTTTTGTAAATGTAGCCATCGTTACCCCCTTTCTATTACGTTTGCCGATATATCTGTGAACGTAATATATCACGAGACGTAATAGTTGTCAAGGTCGAATATGATAAATAAAAAGTAAAATTTACTGACGAAGTACTTGGCGAACAAAGCCGTTGTGTCCTGCAAGTAAAAAAGCGGCGACATGCCGCCGCTTTTTCAATAATTGCGATAAAATCTAATAGTTTTCTTTCCTCACCTCAAAGTAGCTTTGAGCAAATGCGCACACGGGGCACACATCGGGAGCTTTCCTGCCGATTACCAGGTGTCCGCATACGCGGCATTCCCACATGGTTTCTTCGCTCTTTTCAAAGACCCTCTGCATTTCTACGTTATTCAGCAATGCGAGGTAGCGCTCTTCGTGCGCCTTTTCGATGGCGGCAACCGCGCGGAATTTCTCGGCCAAAGCCTTAAATCCTTCCTCTTCGGCATCCTTCGCGAAGCGAACGTACATATCCGTCCACTCGTAGTTTTCGCCTTCGGCAGCAGCCAAAAGATTTGCCGCGGTATTGCCCAGATTGCCGAGCTCCTGGAACCAGACTCTGGCGTGCTCCTGTTCGTTTCTTGCGGTTTTAAGGAAGATTTCCGACAGCTGGTCATAGCCTTCTCTCTGAGCGATATGCGCGAAATAGGTATACTTGTTTCGGGCCTGACTTTCTCCTGCGAAAGCCTCCATCAGGTTCTTCTCGGTCTTTGTTCCGGCATATGGATTTCCGGGCTTGCTTTCCTCTTCGATCTTCACAAAAACCGAAGCCGGTTGCTTGCATATCGGACATGTAAAGTCTTCCGGCAATTCTCCTTCGTGGATGTATCCGCAAACGGAACAACGATATTTAAGCATTTTTTCATCCTCCTGTAATTTCATATTATCGCCTTTAAAACTATTCAATAATTCATCTACGACATCGGTCGGGAAATCTTCCGCCTGTTTCTTGTCGAGCAGCGACTTCAGAAAAGCCTCGGCGTTTTTGCTTTGCGGAAGCATATATCCCGCCTCGCGGACTATATCCTCGGCCATAATCCGATTGGATTTTTCTACGGCGGCAGCCAGTTTGCCCGGAAGTCCGGCGGCGATCTTTTCCTGTTCGGACTTGCTTCTAAGAAGCAGCTTAAGCGCATTCACAACGGCCTTTGTCTTGTCTTGCTGGGGCGGATACTCTACGGGAACCATTGAAATCGCTCCGGACGGACAGGCGTCCGCGCAGTCTCCGCAGCCTGTGCATTTCGCGACGTCGATGATGCTGTCCTCGGTATCCGTCGCTCCGGTGGGGCAGACATAGAGGCACAAGCAGTCCTTGGTGCACAGACGTATATTTCTTACCGCATATCTCTTAGACATTCTCATGACCTCCCTTCGACTTTTTCAATTTTCCAATTCGGAACCCTGCACACGGGGCAGATTTCCGGAAGATCGTCGCCTATGTAGACAAAGCCGCAGATGGTGCAGACATATACGCCGGTGTTTTCGAGCATCGCGTCGCCTTCTTTTTGATAACGGGTCAGAAGCGACTTTAAAATGCGGGTTACCTTCTCGCTCCAAACCAGGGCTCGAAGCGCTCCTCTGTCCCTCGCATCGGCGGACACGGCGTTCGCGTTCGGGAAAGCCTCCTCGAGATCTTTTCCGATCAACGCGATCAGCTCATCGATATTCGGGTCATCGGCAGCTGCGGCGGCTTTCCGGAAATATTCCGTCAATTCATTGAACAGAGCCGCTTCCTGCGGCTTGTACTGTTTTTCGCAGCCTCTTGCAAAATTGGCGCAGACAGCGGCAAGCTCCAAAGGAGACATCTCCTTCATATCATCGGACGGCTCAATTACAAATTCCGCTTTTCTCCTTTCGGCAGAAGCGGACCCGCCCTGTTTCTCAAACTCGGATTTTGCTGCCCCGCAGAGCGGACAGAGCCAATCATCCGG
>DAONZO010000182.1:0-2332 GCA_035406945.1 Bacillota bacterium
AGACCTTCCAGGGTGTTGCCGCCCACAAAATGATTGAGAGCGTAGCGCTGAAACAGAGGCGTAGCCACTTCGACGGCGCTGAATAAGAGGCAGGTTAATATAACGACGACGAGCTCGCCTCGAAACTTCTTAAGTATCGGAATCATCTTGGGTATGCCGAAGAAGGGCAGACCCTTTTCGTCCGTTTTAATCTTCTTCATGGGATTCCTCCTGTATTCCGGACTGTATTTCGTAGATGCGACGGTATATTCCGCTGCCCTTCTTCAGTTCTTCGGGACTGCCCTGCTCTACCACCCGGCCGCGGTCGAGCACTATTACCTTGTCCGTCCTGGAGAGCGTGCTTATCCTGTGCGATATTATTATCACCGTGGATTTCCCGAAGCGGGTCTGAAGCTCCTCTCTTATTCTGACATCGGTCTCGGTGTCGAGGGCCGACATGGAATCGTCGAATATCATTATCGGCGCGGGGTTTGTGAGGGCTCTCGCTATCGCGGTGCGCTGCTTCTGACCTCCGGAAAGGCTCAGGCCCCTCTCGCCCACCATGCTGTCGTAGCCGCCGGAAAAGCCCCTTATGCTCTCGTCCAGGCAGGCGGCCCTCGCGGCTTCTTTTATGGCCTCCTCGCTCATCTTGCTGTCCCTTATGCCTATGTTTTCGGCTATGGAACGGGAAAAGAGGAAGGGCTCCTGCAGCACCATGGAGATGTTTTCCCTAAGATAGCCCGTCCTTATGTCTCTTATGTCCACCCCGCCTATGGTGATGCTCCCGCCGCCTTCGGGAAGCTCGTAGAGCTTGTCTAAAAGCAGCATGAGCGTGGATTTTCCGCTGCCCGTGCCGCCCAGTATTCCGAGGCTGCTGCCGGGCTCTATGCAGAACGAAACGTCGTGCAGAACTTCGGCGGCATCATCGTAAGCGAAGTTTATGTTGTTGAAGCATATGCGCTGCGCAAGGTCCGGCTCTTCGCCTTTTTCGCTTTCCTTTTCCGGCTCGGAGCGCATTATGTAGGCGACGCGGCTTAAGGACACGTCGGCCTTGCTCATCTCCACTATCATGCGGCCGAGCCTGCGTATGGGCCAGCCGAGCATGGCGTTGTAAGCTATAAAGGCGACCAGGTCGCCCGCGCTCATCCTGCCGTTTACGCAGAAGACAGAGCCGATGACTATGACCAGCATTATCTGGAACATGCTCATAATGTCCTGGGTTATAAAGAAATTGGCCATCAGATGCGCCATCTTCACCCACATGGATGTGTATTCCGCGTTCTTCTTTATAAAGCGCTCCTTTTCGTAGCTTTCACGCGCAAAGGCCCTGACCACGCGCACGCCGGTGAGGTTTTCCGTAACCATGGCGGAAACCTCGGCTTCACCTTCTTCGCAGAGTTCAAAGCCGTCGTATATCCTCTTATGATATATCCGCACGAAAAGCAGTATGGCCGGGGTCATGCTGAGAGCCACGACGGTAAGCAAGACATCCATGCTGAGCATAAAGTAGAGAGACAGCACTAAAAGAACTATTATCCTTATGATGGTGGCAAGCTGCTCCGCGACAAAGGCGCGCACTTTTTCCACATCGGAGGTGCAGCGCTGAATTATGTCGCCGCTGTGGTTCTTCATGTGCCAGGAGAAAGGCAGACGTTCTATATGAGCGAATATCTTATTCCTCATGCTCTGTATCAGCGTCTCCGAGGCCTTGCCCGTATAGACGGTGGTGCCGTACTGGGCCGTGACTCTCAAAATTGCGACAGCAAGTACGGCTAAAGCGACTATCCAGAGGTTTTCTCCAAGGTACGCAAAACCGCCCAAGCTCTCGACTATGGCAATTACCCACGCCGGAAGATCGGGCTCGGCTCCTCCTATTATGTTGTCTATGGCTATTCTTACGATCTGCGGGTCGAGCATGTCCGCAAGAGACACGAGGGCGGAAAGCAGCAGCTCCGCTAAAAAGTATCTCTTGCTGCCCTTCATAAAGTCCCACAGCAACTTGTAGTTTTCTCTTTTTTCTTCCCCGGTAATTTTTATATTGCTATGTTCACTATCCATAAATTACGCAGTTCGGACGCCTAACTGCCTTCATATTTTTTCTCCAGTTCACTCATTCGAATGTCGTCCGTATTCTTAAAGATATCATCTTGCATAAAGGATTGAAGCAAAGTCTCCAGGTCTTCGTCCAGCCCCGCTGCGGAGGAAATTGCGGCCGGACTGCCGTATTTCGCATCCACGGCGTCGCTCATCCGGTTTATATAAGAGGCAAGCTTTGCGCCGAGTTCCGTGTTTTCCTCTGTCTCGGTGTTTTTGTAGCGTTTTATGATGCCCGCTATCTCCGGAAGATAGCGGT
>DAONZO010000183.1:0-2319 GCA_035406945.1 Bacillota bacterium
CCGAACGCTGCCGCAGGGCGGGGCTTAAAGTCGTTCAGACGCGAGAACCCGGGGGTTCCGCAATATCCGAAGAGATAAGAAAACTGCTGCTGGACCCTTCCAACAGAGAGATGTGCCCCGAAGCGGAGGCTCTGCTGTATGCGGCGGCGAGGACTCAGCACGTAAACGAGCTTATAAGGCCCGCCGTTGAACGCGGCGAGATAGTCATATGCGATCGCTTTATGGATTCTTCCATAGCCTATCAGGGCTACGGCAGGGGGCTCGGCGACGACGTCCGCAAAATCAACGAGTTTGCCGTAGGCGGCATGAGCCCGGATCTGACATTCTTTTTTGACATAGACCCTGCCGGGGGGCTTGCAAGAGCGCGCTCGCACTCGGCGCCGGACAGGTTGGAGCAGGAGACCATGGATTTTCATAAAAGGGTGTACGAAGGCTATCTTGCGCTCGCAGGCATATATCCGGAGCGCTTTGTGCGCATAGACGCTTCCGCAGGCATTGCGGAGATAGCGGAGCAAGTAGCGGAGGTCTTTGACAGATATGTCGCTGAAAGAACTGTCTGAAAACAGAGCCGTTGCCGCACGTCTCAGTGCCGTCATGGCGGCCTCAAAAACCGTTCATGCATTTTTGTTTCTTGGCGCCGCAAGCGAAACGCTCGAGCTGGGCACGGCCTTTGCCAAGGCCCTGCTTTGCCCCGAGCTTAAAGACGACTCCTGCGACCGCTGCCCGTCCTGCATAAGGTTCGACAGCGGAAATCACGAAGATTTTATACGAATAGCAAGAAGCGAAGAGCGCCGCAGCATAACGGTTTCACAGATTCAGGAGCTGCAGGCCTCGCTCATGCTCAAACCCGTCGGCAAAGTGAGGGCGCTCATAATAGAAGACGCCCGGCTTATGAGCGCCGTCGTTCAGAATAAGCTGCTCAAGACCCTGGAAGAGCCGCCCGAGAATACGGTGCTGATACTGCTTTCGGAGAGCAAGGAAAGCCTGCTTTCCACCGTCATTTCCAGATGCAGCTGCTACCACCTTCGGGACTCCCCCGCAAACGTAAGCCCGCAAGCTCTGGAAAGCGCCCGAAATTTTGCGGCTCTCATGAAAGCCCGCGCCCCGTTTTACCGCAAAAAGGAATGCATCGCGTACATATTTTCCGCCAAAGACGATTCAAGAGAGCTTGCGTTGGAATTTCTTCCGGCCCTGGAAGAAGAATTGCACGCAAGGCTGCTTGCCGGAGACGGAGACCTTCAGCTTCTTACGGACGGAATAAGGCGCACCGAGGAAGCGATAAGAAACTTAAAGATGTCGTACAACACGGCCTATGTCCTTAAGGGGATGTGCCTTAATCCGTAAAAGAGGAAGGAGATATAATGGTAAGAGTATCAGGAGTTCGTTTTAAGCCCGCAGGCAAGGTGTATTATTTTGACCCCGGCGATCTGAACCCCGCCCCCGGAGACAACGTCGTTGTGGAGACGGCCAGAGGTGTTGAGTTCGGCACTGTGGCTTACGAGATCCGCGAGGTTGAAAGCAGCGAGATAGTCTCTCCCCTGAAACCCGTAATACGCATAGCGGACGAAGAGGACAGACTGCGTCACGAAGAAAATCAAAAGAAAAAGGACAGGGCAATAGAGCTCTGTCAGGAAAAAGTAGACAAGCACGGGCTGGAAATGAAGCTCGTTGATGTCGAATATACATTCGACAACAGCAAGATAATCTTTTATTTTACCGCCGACGGACGCGTGGACTTCCGCGAGCTGGTAAAAGACCTCGCCTCCGTGTTCAAGATGCGCATAGAACTGCGCCAGATAGGCGTAAGAGACGAGACCAAGATGATGGGCGGCATAGGAAGCTGCGGACTTGAACTCTGCTGCCATAGCTGGCTACAGGATTTTCAGCCTGTTTCCGTAAAGATGGCCAAGGTTCAGAATTTGTCGCTCAATCCCACGAAGATATCCGGGATTTGCGGTCGTCTCATGTGTTGTCTGCAATACGAAAACGAAGTATATCTGGAAATGCGCAAGGGCATGCCCGAACCCGGAGAATGCATATGCACCCGCGACGGTGCGTGCAGGGTATGCGAGGTTCACACTCTGGAAAACAGGATAAAGACCAGACTTATACTCGAAGAGAAAAGCGAAGACAAGCCGGAAAAACTCTCAACCGAGTACTATGTCTACACCAAAGAGGACATTCTGCGACGCGAAAAACGCAAGCCTCAGACCCGGCCTGCCGCAAAGGAGGGAGGCGAAAAGAAGTTCAAAAAGAAGAAGATTACGCGCCTGGAGGATACGGATATAGCCTCCATGAGCGAAGAAGAACTCCTTAAGC
>DAONZO010000184.1:0-2315 GCA_035406945.1 Bacillota bacterium
CGGCTGGCTTCCGTCCACCTGGCCGGCCGATACCGCGCCTCAGGCCGCAAGGATTTTGGGGCATGTCATACCGGTTTTCTGCCTTTCCTTCGGCTCCATATGCGGCTACTGCCGTTTTGTGCGAGCCGAGCTCTGCGAGGTTTTGGAAAGCGAATACCTGCTGCTCGCCCGCACCAAGGGCCTTACCCGCAGACAGGCGATAATTCGCCACGCGCTCAAAAACGCGATGGTTCCCATCTTTCCCGCAATTCTGGCCGAATTTATCAGCATACTCGGCGGCTCCATGGTTTTGGAAACCCTCTACGGCATACCGGGCATAGGGCGCCTCTTTGTGCTGTCATTAAACTACAAAGACTACGACATACTCTTTGTTGACATGGCCATCTTCACCACTCTGGGCCTGCTCGCGGGCGTCGTTACCGACCTTTCGTACGGATTTATAGATCCGAGAATCAGAATGGGGGCGAAGAAATGATGATAGACAGGAATCTTCAGCAAAACGAACATTTCAGAGAAGACGACTTCGTTCTGATTCGCGATAAAGACGAAAGCATTTTCGACACAAAGATGGAGAGCAAACCGACTACGTTCTTTAAGGACGCCTTTAAGCGCTTCTGCAAGAACAAGTCGTCGGTGGCCGGCGCAATCATTCTCTTTACATTGATAAGCCTCGCCATCATCGTGCCGATTGCCTCCCCGTCGAATATAACAAACGTCCGCGCCGTAGAGAGCTTTTTGGCTCCCAAGCTCTTTGAACCCAACGCGGGCATTAAAAACGGTTTTTGGGACGGTACCCGCAGCAAGACCCGCATAGTCTACGACATGCAGAACAAGGTTCCGGCCCTGTCCGAAAAATACACGCCGGAGGCCATAGCGCAATCTTTGATATGGTGCAAGGTAGACGAAGAGCCCACGCTGATAGATGTGGCTTCTCAATACTCTAAAGGCGGCGTAATAGTCGTGGCGAGCGATGCGGCCGTGGAGGGCAAGGATCCCTACATGGCCTCCAAGCCCGTCGCCTTTACCGCCGACGGAGACTATACTCTGGACATAATCTTCTCCGACGAGGAAGGCGTTCAGGATTCAAAACTGGGCGAATTTTCGGTCTGTCTTAAGACTGAGGACGGAGAACGCCTCGTGATACGCGATTTCGGCAAAGATTACAGCCCCATTCACGTCAACATAAGCGATATGCTTAAAGATAAAGGCATAAACAAGCTTAACGCCCGCGTGGTGTTCGAGGTAAAAGCATCGTCCGCCGGCTTCCGCTACGTGCTGGTGGAGAGCGTTAAGCTGGGCTGCAGCGAAAGGGCGGAAAACGCCGAACAGCTTGCGGAGGTGTCTTTTGACGACGCCGCGCAGATGATCAACGTCAGCGACCCCAAGGACCCCGGATACTGGACCTGCACGGGCCGCAAGGGCGTACACAACTCCGAGCTGTACTACTGCGATTATCTCATCGACACCTACATGCTCGTATACGGCAACGCGAACCCCGTCACCTACTCCGCGACGGAACTGAACAACTGGATTGAAAACGGCTGGTGCTCTTACGATCACAAAATAGGGCCGGAATCCTTTGTTCTTATAGACGACCGCTGCCCCCTGGATCAGGTTGACAGCCAAACCGTGCTGTCCGTAACCAAGAAGCTGTCCAGCGTCACGGGACGCAGCTGGAACTATCGCAAGCTGGGCTACGACGAGATGCCTTCCTTCATATTCGGCACCGACGCCTCGGGCTTCGACATCTTTAAGAGGGCCTTCGCCGGACTGCGAACATCTCTTATTCTCGGAACCTGCACGGCGGCCTTCTGCTTTGCCTTCGGTCTGGTCTGGGGTTCCGTCTCCGGTTACTTCGGAGGAAACATAGACCTTTACATGGAGCGTTTCTGCGACATTTTAGGAGGCGTTCCCTGGATAGTTGTAATGACGCTGGCTATTTTGCACTTAGGCAACAACTTCCTTACATTCTTCCTGGCCTTGTGCCTGACAGGCTGGATGGGTACGGCCCACCGAACGAGAACGCAGTTCTACCGCTTTAAGGGCAGAGAATACGTTCTTGCTTCGAGAACTCTGGGATCCTCGGATATCCGCCTGATTTTCAGGCACATACTGCCGAACTCCATCGGCACCATCATAACAGGCGCGGTTCTGATGATACCGGGCGTCATATTCTCCGAGGCCACGCTGGCTTACCTCAACTTAGGTCTGCAGGGCGTGCAGTCCTTCGGCGTCATGATGGCGAACAATCAGCAGTACCTGAGCGTCTACCCGAATCTGGTTATATTCCCGGCCGTCATCATAGCTCTTATGAT
>DAONZO010000185.1:0-2303 GCA_035406945.1 Bacillota bacterium
CAAAACAGGGGCCGGAATTAAACTATTATGCATATTATGTATTTTTCATAGGAAAGGAAGCTCATAATGTATAACATTCTCGTAAGCAACGACGACGGAATATTTGCCGAAGGAATAAAACAGCTTGTGCGAAGCCTCGGGCGCTTTGCCGATGTTTACGTAGCGGCGCCCGAAAATCAGCAGAGCGCGAGGAGCATGGCAATAACTGTCAGTGGTCTTATAACGGCGGAAAAGGTCGAAATGGACGGCGCGAAGGCCGCGTATGCCGTGAACGGAAGCCCCGCCGACAGCGTAAAGTACGGAATCATGAAATGCCTGGAAGATAACATAATACTTGATTATGTAATTGGCGGCATCAATATGGGGGCGAACCTCGGAATCGACGTCAACTACTCCGGAACCGTCGCCTGCGCGCTCGAAGGCGCCTTGTCCGGCTATAAGGCCATAGCCCTTTCCGTTGACCGTCATGAGGCCTCTCACTTCGATTACATATGCTCCCTGCTGCCGGAGCTGCTGAAACTCTCGGATCAGATCGGCAAGGACTCCGTGCTGAGCGTCAACGCCCCGGATACTCCGGCATCGGAGGTCAAAGGCTTAAAATTCTGCCCCTGCGACGGCAGCGACATATCACTGCTGCTGGACGGATACGCCACGCTTACTCCCATCGTCACGAAGCGGACCGACATATCCGCACTGAGCAGGATTCATAACGGCGACATTAGCGATATGCTCTGTCTGTTTATAGATTTTCAGGAAAGGCTCATGCCGGCAATGTCGCGGGAAAAGGAACTTGCGATTAAAGTCTCCAAGTTAGCCCGCAGCGCAAAAGCCCTCGACATACCCTGCATGCTGACCCAACAGTACACAAAGGGGCTCGGGCCTACGATAGAAAGCATAACAAGAGAGCTGGGAAGCGAATTTACGGAAAAGCTGAGTTTCGACTGCATGGGAAGCGAAGAATTCAGAAACGGCCTTGCGAAATTAAAAAGAAATAGCGTTGTAGTTGCGGGAATTGAGACCCATATATGCGTGCAGCAGACCGTGCTTTCCCTGCTCAAAGCCGGATATTCCGTCGAATTGTTGAGAGACTGCTGCTCTTCGAGATTCGAGGAAGACAAACTTGCCGCTCTGGAGCTCATGGCAAGAGCCGGTTGCCGCGTAACTACCTACGAAGCTTTCGTCTATCGCCTGCTCGGCTCTTCCGGGCACGAGCAGTTCAAAACAATATCCAAGATCGTTACGGAATAAACGAGGCCTAAAACAAAAAATCTGATTTTGAAAATTCAACTGCGACTTTTTTTTATTCCGGAGTCCTATATGTAAGAATTATTTTAAGGAGGTTCCGGAATGAAAAAGTCAGCTTGCAGCTACGAGCTTATCGAAAGCGAATGCGTGTGCGAAGGCATACGCTACACGGGCTACGGCATAAGACTGAACACGGAGGGTTTCAGCAGCGAAGTGGCGGATATTTCGAACGACAAAGAGAAAGTCGAGGAATTGGCCTTGCTCTTCAACGCCAACGAACTCTCCGAGCTTCACTTCTACGATGCGATAGAAGATTTTATCGCCGAAGGCTAAGGCTTATAAGACTCGATCGGGCTCTTTGCACCAGTGATACGCAATGCGGCCCGACTTTCCTCTTACGTATATAGTGCCGCAGCGCACGAAGCCGCACTTTTCTATCTGCCGTTGCATGGGCAGATTGTCGGCGTGGGTATCTATGCGTATGTTGTCCGAAAGCCCCTTGCAATAATCGAAAACAACGGGAAAAAGACCGTGAACGCTTTGGTCGCTCGCGATGCGGTGAATGGTCAGGTAAGCTTCGTCGTTAAGCCATGCCCCGCCTTCTATATATCCGTATGTGGGCTCTTCTTCCGTAAGAAGTGCAAAGACACCGCGTATTTCCTCACCCTCGCAGACAACATGGCTTATGCCCTCGTCTATATCTGCCAAGACAATTTCTTTTGCGGGATGAACAAGACCCCACTGGCTCGGATTCCCGGATTTTATCATGAATTCACGGGCAATACCGTATATTTCCAGAATCCTATCAAGGTCTCTTTCGCTCGCTTTTCTTATTAGCATAGCTTCCTCCTTCTAAAGCTTTCCACTATCGCGAGGAAGCTTAAACTTCGTAATGTCGCCGCCCTCCAAAGCGAGGAGCGCTATTTTGTTTTCTATGCCTCCCCCGTAGCCCGTCAGGGCTCCGCCCGCGCCTATTATGCGATGGCAAGGAATTATAATCGCTATGGGGTTCCGGCCTACGGCGCCGCCCACGGCCCTCGAAGACATCCTGGGGATTC
>DAONZO010000186.1:0-2275 GCA_035406945.1 Bacillota bacterium
GGAGACATATCCGCCATAAGCGGCACGGTCGGCAAGAACTTTATAGAAGATCCCGGCCTGCATCGCACCCTCATAGGTGACGGAATAGGAACCACTATGGCCGCCCTGTTCGGAGCTCCCGCAAACACCACCTACGGTGAAAACACCGGAGTGCTTGCTCTTACCAAGGTCTACGACCCCCTCGTGATATGGCTTGCGGCAGTCTACGCCGTATTCCTGAGCTTCTGCCCCAAGTTTTCCGCCGTGATAGAGTGCATGCCCGGCGCCACCATAGGCGGAGTTTCGCTAATACTCTACGGAATGATATCCGCCATAGGCGTAAGGAACGTCGTGGAAAACCAGACTAATTTCCAGGAGAGCAGAAACGTGATAATCGCGGCCCTCATTCTGGGCCTGTCCATAGGAATATCCTACTCCGCGGCCGGCGTGATAGCCATTCCCGTAGGCGGAATATCCATTCAGCTCACCGGCCTTGCGGTCGCTTCGATAGTCGGAATAATTCTCAACGCCATACTTCCGGGAAAAGACCTCAGCTTTACCGAAGATCCCAAGGACGCCGGCAGCCTCGGCAGATACTGATAAAAGACGGCGACCGGCGCCGCCGAGGTTTTCAAGCATGAACCACAGCGACAAACTGAAAAATTTAAAAGCCATACTTTCGGAGAAAGAAACGGAAGCCCTGCAAAGGGGCTTCCGCTCCGAAAGCCTTGCGGTTCTCCCGTCTTTCGCAGATGTACACGTGCACCTGCGGGAGCCGGGTTTTTTGTATAAAGAGAGCATAGCCTCGGGAACTCTTGCCGCCGCAAGAGGCGGCTACGGAGCGGTATGCGCCATGCCTAACCTCAACCCCGTGCCGGACAGCATGGAACATTTGAAGCCGCAGCTCGCGGCCATAGAAAAAGACGCGCATACAGATGTGCTCCCCTACGGGTCGATTACGGTCGGAGAAAGGGGATGCGCGCTGTCCGACATGGAGGAACTTGCCCCTTATGTCTGCGCCTTCAGCGACGACGGCACAGGCTTAAACGACCCGGCTCTTATGCGCGAAGCCATGCTGCGCGCCAAGGCCCTCGGGAAAATAATCGCCGCCCACTGCGAAGATATGGAGCTTCGCGCCGGAGGCTATATACACGACGGAGCCTATGCCGGGACCCACGGTCACAAGGGCATATCTTCCGAGAGCGAGTGGCGTCCCATAGAGCGCGACTTGGCCTTGGCCGCGGAAACCGGAACGGCCTACCACGTCTGCCATATTTCCTGCAAGGAGAGCGTGGAGCTTATAAGGCGGGCCAAGGCGGCCGGAATTGACGTAAGCTGCGAGACCGCTCCGCACTACCTCGTCTTAAACGATTCCTGTCTAAAAGAAGACGGACGCTTTAAGATGAACCCCCCAATAAGGGCGGAGGAAGACAGGCAGGCCCTCGTAGCCGGCCTTTTGGACGGAACGATAGATATGATAGCCACAGACCACGCCCCCCACAGCGCCGAAGAAAAGGCACGGGGCCTTGCGGAAAGCGCAATGGGCGTAGTCGGGCTCGAAACGGCTTTCCCCGTCCTCTATACAAGGCTCGTGAAACCGGGAACAATAAGCCTTGAAAAACTTTCAAAGCTCCTGAGCGCTGCGCCTCGCAGACGCTTCGGGCTTCCGGACGACGAAGACAGTTTCTGCATATGGGATCTTGCCTGCGAATACGCAATAGAGCCGGACAGCTTCGTGTCCAGGGGAAGGGCAACACCCTTTGCCGGGAACAGGGTCTTCGGGCGCTGTGTGCTGAACGTGCTGCGCGGAAAGGTGGTCTGGAAAGACATTGAAACAGGGAATATATAAGATAACGGAAAATATAAGCATAGCCAAGGCAACATGGAGGATGAGGCTTTCGGGCGACACTTCCGCTCACCTGAGGCCGGGCCAGTTCGTCAACATAGCCCTTGCCGGGCGTTTTTTGCGCCGCCCGATTTCGGTGAGCTCTTACGACGCGGAGGGCCTGAACATAGTCTACAAGATAGTGGGTGAGGGCACGGCGGATTTAGCCGGAATGAAGCCCGAAGAAGAGCTTGATCTTCTCAGCGGCCTCGGAAACGGTTTCGACTATTCAGTTGCGACGGACAGGCCTCTTCTTGTAGGAGGCGGAGTAGGAGTCGCGCCCCTCTACGGGCTCGCGATGACAATAAAAAGGGAAAACCCGAAGGCTCAAATAAAGGTCATACTCGGCTTCAACAGCGCCGACGAAGTCTTTTTCGAAGAAGAGTTTAAGGCTCTCGGCGCGGAAGTGCT
>DAONZO010000187.1:0-910 GCA_035406945.1 Bacillota bacterium
CGAAGCTGAAATCGCTTACCGCAACAACGGCCTCTTTTATTCTGCGGTCGCGGTTGGGAAAGAGCTTTGTAAGATTCCGAAGAACTACCTTCATTGCTCAACCTCGGATTCTTCCTGCGGCTCCTGCATATTGCCTTCCGCGACCTTCATTATCTCCGGGAATTTTCCTATTATGTAGCCGTAGGCGGCCCTGCTGTGCGGGAGCTTGCAGTTGCTGCAGTCCTTGGCTTCGCCGGGCCGGTAGGAGTAATTGCCTCCGCAGCGGCTGCCGAGCGCGTACAGGGGGCAATAGCAGAAGAGACAGTTGAAGTCTTCGGGATTTTCGGTTTCGTGACAGGGGAAAAATTCGCATTCCCTGTTCTGGAAGAAGGCGTAGTGCTTTCCTTCCCAAAATTCTTTCTTTTCAGACATCTTGATATCCTCCGTTTCTCTGCTTTCATTATAGCCCTCTTTGTTTAGAGTGACAATCGGAATGAGCATAAAGCTGTGAAAGTATTGGAAACGATCAATTAGAAAACCGGCTCTTTCACATGCCGGAACCTCGGCTTTTCGAGCTGCATTTGAGATATTATGCAAGCGCTAAACACCCGGCTTTATGGTGGCAAGAAAGACCAATATTAGTAAATAGGACTTGACAATACAATAAAAAGAATTATACTTATTAAAATTAAACACGCTTAGGATTCTAATTATGAAAAGGAGAACAGGCATGAAGAAAATTATAGCTTTGGCACTTGTACTCTGCCTTTGTTTAGTGGCAGCAGGTTGTGGAGAATCTGCCGACAAAGGCGGAAGCTCCGGTTCCGAAAATGTAATCAAAATCGGAGTATTTGAACCGGCTTCCGGCGATAACGGAGCCGGCGGCAAACAGGAAACTTTGGGAATACAGTACGCGCACAAGGTATGTCCG
>DAONZO010000187.1:920-2242 GCA_035406945.1 Bacillota bacterium
GAAATAGGCGGAGTCACCTATACCGTAGTTTTGGACATCGTTGACAACGAGTCTTCGACGGATAAGGCGCCGAGCGCGGCGGCGAAGCTGGTCAACGACCAGGTATCCATAGTATTGGGCTCCTACGGATCGGGCGTTTCGATAGCGGCATCGGACGTCTTCGGAAACGCGGGCATTCCCGTTTTAGGCGTAACTTGCACCAACCCGCAGGTCACGGAGGGCAATACCCACTATTTCCGCATCTGCTACCTGGATCCCTTCCAGGGCACGGTACTCGCGAACTATGCGGTAGAGGCCATGGGAGCAAAGAAAGCTTACTGCCTCTCCAAATTGGGAGACGACTATTCCGTGGGTCTGTGCAACTATTTTAAGAAGGCTTTTGAGGCTCTCGGAGGAACGGTTGTCGAAGATCAGTTCCCGGAAGGCAACTCGGATTTTGCTTCCTACATAGCTAACGCGAAGAATTCCGGCGCCGATGTTTTCTTCTCGCCGGTATCCACGGAAGCGGCTGCTCTTATAATAGACCAGGCGAATTCGCAGGGCATGAGCATTCCCATTCTGGCGGGAGACACCTGGGACTCCAACGTAATAACGGAAGCCGCGAAAGGGAAGAATGTATCCGTAACCGTATCGACTTTCTTCATAGAAGGTTCTGAAGACGCGGAAGTTGTAGAGTTTGTACAGGGAATAAAGAAGTGGTTCAACGAAGACGCGACCGCTCTTGCAAACAACAACGGAAACGACGAGCTGGCTGCCGTCACGGCCATGGGCTACGATGCCTACTTTACGGCATTGGAAGCCATAAAGGCGGCGGGCAGCACCGAGCCGGCAAAGATAATGGAAGCTCTGAGGAATACTCAGTACACAGGCGTATCCGGAGCGATAGCCTTCGACGAAATCGGAGATGCGATTCGCGAGAACGCGTACATAAAGACTGTCAATAACGAAACCGGAGCCTGGGAGTTTGTAACGGTTCAGGGTATATAGTCCGGCGTGCTCGAGGATAGTACAAACGTCAGATGAATTCGGGTCAGGCAGGGGGTATTGTTTCTTGCCTGACCTGTTTTTTCAGAGAAGCTCGTTATATCCGGGCAGGAGAACGATATGGAATTCCTTAAATCAAACTTACCATACATACTCGCCGGGGTATCGGTAGGCGGCCAATATGCTCTTATAGCCATAGGCTATACCATGGTCTACGGCATACTGCGCCTCATCAATTTTGCCCACGGCGATGTTTTTATGGCAGCCGGACTCATTCTCATATATTCGGCATCCTGGCTGCCCCTATACATATCCATACCGCTGATGATAGTGACAAC
>DAONZO010000188.1:0-2229 GCA_035406945.1 Bacillota bacterium
GTTCCTTCACCCCCGCCCCAAAGGCTCCCGGCCGGAAGATCGAAGGCGAAGATGAAAAGGATCAGGCCCGGAATCTTCTGTGCGAGCTCAAAGAAAAGCATGCCATCTAAGTATCGGGAGGAAAGAACAATGGGAATCGTGGTAAAAAAAGATAAGTGCGTCGGCTGCGGGCTTTGCATAAAGTCCTGCCCCAAGGACGCAATAGCGGTAGTCGATAAGAAGGCTGTCATAAACGACAATTGCAACGTCTGCTCACAGTGCATACCCAAGTGCCCCTTCGGCGCGATACAGATCGAACTTGCCGCAGGAACGGTAGACCTCAGCGCCTACAAGCACATCTGGGTATTTGCCGAAACCAGAAACGGCGAACTCCAGGGCGTTGCCAGGGAACTCATCGGCGAAGGTCGCAGACTGTCCAGAGAAATCAGCGACAGCACCAAGGTTTATGCTCTTCTTGTTGGCCAAGGCCTAGAAACCGTGATCCAGGAGTGCTTCGAGTACGGCGCGGACGGCGTCTACCTGATTCAGGATGATTTGCTCGCCAACTTCAGCACGGACGGATACACCAAGGTAATCTGCGACGCTATTACCGAGTATAAGCCCGAGATAGTTCTCTACGGCGCAACCCACATAGGAAGAGACCTCGCTCCGCGCGTTGCCGCCAGGCTCGATGCCGGTCTTACCGCGGACTGCACCAGGCTCGACGTAGCTCTCGACACCTACAGAGCCTACTGCGAGAAAGAGACCACTCTGGACCTCGCGTCTTTAGACTCCGAGGATCCGGCCGACAGATGCCTTAAGCAGACCCGTCCGGCCTTCGGCGGAAACCTCATGGCCACGATAGTCTGCAAGCGCACCAGACCCCAGATGGCTACCGTCCGTCCGGGAGTTATGCAGAAGAGAGAAAGAGAAGCCGGCGCCGGGGGCGAGATCATCAACGTCACTCCGAAGATCGTTGCGAGCGACATAAGAACACAGCTCGTAAGGATCGTTAAGGAAGCCAGGGAACTGGTCTCCCTTACCGACGCAAAGATTATATGCTCCGGCGGCCGCGGACTGGGCGGACCGGAGGGCTTTAAGCTCATCAGGGAGTTTGCCGACAAGGTGGGCGGAGTTGTGGGTTCTTCCCGCGCCTGCGTGGACGCGGGCTGGATCGACCACAGTCACCAGGTGGGGCAGACCGGCACCACCGTAAAGCCGGAAATCTACTTCGCCTGCGGCATATCCGGCGCGATCCAGCATCAGGCCGGAATGAAGGGCTCCAAAATCATCGTTGCCGTCAACAAGGATCCTGACGCTCCCATCTTCGGTATCGCCGACTACGGCATAGTGGGAGACCTCTACAAGGTCATTCCTCAGATAATAGCCGAGTGGAGCAACGCCGATGCAATCTTTGCCGCGGCACACAAGTAAGCCTGAATAGAACCCGATTAAAACATAAAGGCGCTTTTGGAAAGAGAGGCGCCTTTTTTTGTGCATGAAAAATTTATTATTTTAATTAGTATTGCAGCTTCAGCTCACGTTGCACAGAGGTCACACTTTCCCTAACGCGGGGGTGCTCCTGTACTGATTCACCCAATTTGCTTTTGATATAGGCACTTTCCCTAACGCGGGAGTGCGCCCCTGTAGCGCCACCTCGCCATAAGCCCTGCGTCAAGACCTTCTAAAAGCCGCCAAGGTCACAGCCGCGGCGCAGGCGGCGGCTTGCCCGCTTGGTCAAGCCCGGCTTCCTCGAATCATTCCGCGCAGAAATCACGTCACCGGATTGTTCACTTGCGCAAGCCCGACTTCCTCGCCGCTTCTCTCATAAGACAAAAGCAGGTCGGACGAATCGCAGAAATGTGCCTGAAATACAGAAAAACCTTTCAAGCGGCACATTTTCGGCCGGAAATATATGGGAATGTGTCTATTTTAAAAAGAATCGTAAATTAGGCACACATTTCCAGAAAAATATGGCTCTCGTGCATGGCGCGGAAGTACTTGAGATGGGCAGAATGTGTCTAAAATTCAGTTCACTTGCGGTTTTGGCACATTTTAATCCGGCAAGCAGGGGCACCCAACAGTTATTTCCGGATTCTTACATAAATTAACGTGTCTATTTTATAAAATCTTGAGAAATTGACACACATGAATATATTGCTGTGCCAAAAACAACTTTATTCATCGTTTTGGCACATTTTGCGCTTCGGGCTGAAGAGCTTATACAAACAGATAAAAATATGCTAAAAT
>DAONZO010000189.1:0-2224 GCA_035406945.1 Bacillota bacterium
CTCGAACCGTCGACCTCCAGCGTGACAGGCTGGCATTCTAACCAACTGAACTACCGGGCCATCTTTCTGGTGGGCGTTACAGGACTTGAACCTGTGACCCCTTGCTTGTAAGGCAAGTGCTCTCCCAGCTGAGCTAAACGCCCCGGCGCGGACAGACCTAATCATCTGGCGCACTTACAAATATTAATGGATGGCCTGCTCTTTGTCAAGCGATTTTTATCAAAAATTATCGCAAAAAGCTTTTGCTTTCCAGTATCTCCGGCTCCGCCGCAAGCAGTTCCCTTATGGGAAGCAGCACGTTTTCCTCGTCCTCCGGCTCGTAGCTGATGCTCAAAGTAACGCTGTCGGTATACTCGAGGTCGTACATTGCAAAGGGGAGATTCTGCTCCATGTGACGGAGCTTTTCGAGAGCGGCGTAAGGTATCCGGAGCCTTATCTCCCGCATATCCCTCACTTCCCGTATTCCGGCGGCCTCGAGCGCGAGGCGGGCGGAAGAGGTATAAGCCCTTACGAGCCCCCCGGTGCCCAGCTTAATGCCGCCGAAGTATCTGGTGACCACGCAGACTATGTTCGTCAGGCCTTCCCTTGCGAACATCTGAAGCATGGGAGGACCGGAAGTACCCGACGGTTCGCCGTCGTCGGAGGCCCACATGAGTTCCTGCTTTTCTCCGCAGATAAAACAGGGTACGTTGTGGGTGGCATCCCTGTATCTTTCCCTTATATCCGCGATATAGCGCTCGGCCTCTTCTCTGGAGGTGCAGCGGCCTATATGGGCTATAAATCTGGACCTGTCTATTATCTGCTCCGCAGAGGCTTCTTTTGCAATGCTGCGATACCTTATGGCCATTTGAACGCCTCCGCGCTAAAGAAGCGAAAGGACATAAGGGGCGAGCCTGCCCCTGTCCGCGGCGGAAAGCTCCGCCTTAATATAGGTTCCGTCCTCGCGATACTCCGTAAACTCGGGCTTTGCCTTTTCCATCACATAGGAAACCACATCGCCTCTGTCGTAGGGTATGAGCATTTCCACCATGCGCATATCGGAAAAAACCATCGCGGCTATCTTCTCCGCAAGGTTTTCAAAACCCTCGCCCGTTTTGGCGGAAACACATACGCTGTCACGTCCGTAATAGTTGCCGCAAAAGCCCGGAACCTTATCGATCTTGTTGAATACCAAAAGACTGTCCTTAGCTCCGGCGCCAAGGTCCCTTATGACTTTTTCCGTAACTTCTATCTGAAAATCATAATCCTCAAAGCTCGCATCGACAACGTGAAGCAGGAGGTCGGCGTTCAAAGCCTCCTCAAGCGTTGCCTTAAAAGCATCCACCAGGGCGTGGGGAAGCCTGCTTACGAAGCCTACCGTGTCCGCCAGAATAAAGCTGCGTCGGCTGTCCAGGGTCACGAGACGATGAAAGGTATCCAGGGTGGCAAAGAGCATGTCTTTTTCAAAGACATGCTTATCTTCCCTTTCCTCCATGCTCATGAAGCGATTCATTATGGAGGATTTACCGGAGTTCGTATATCCCAAAAGAGCCACTACGGGAAGCCCGGAGCTTTCTCTTCTGGCACGCTGAACACCGCGGGTCGCTTTAAGCTCCTCTATGTCCTTCTTAATATCTCTCATGCGCCGCCTTATGTGGCGCCTGTCGGTTTCGAGCCTGGTCTCGCCGGGACCCCTCGTTCCTATGCCGCCGCCGAGCCGCGAAAGAGCCTTTCCGAAGCCGAGCAGCCTCGGCAGACGGTATTGAAGCTGGGCTAATTCCACCTGCAGCTTGCCCGCCGCGGACTTTGCGCGCTCGGCAAAAATGTCGAGAATCAATATGGTTCTGTCGATTACCCTTACGCCTACGGCCTCTTCTATGTTTCTCAGCTGCATGCCGGAAAGCTCGTCGTTGAATACTACAAGGTCGGCCTCCATATTTTTTACGAGTTCCGCAAGTTCCTCAAGTTTTCCGGAACCTATAAGACCGGCGGCGTTCAGCTTTTCGACTCTCTGAACCATCTCTCCGAGCACTTCTATTCCTGCGGCCTCCGCAAGCCCCGCAAGTTCCTCCATGGAACGCGAGATGTCCTCGTCTGTTTCGAGCCCTACCAGAATTGCCCTGTATTCCTCTGTCGTTATAACCTTGCCGTCGTCTTCTATTCTTATCATAAAATGAACCTGTCTATGTCGTCTTCGCTTATGGAATCGGCAAACTTGCTCCGCACATACGCGGCGTCTATGGTG
>DAONZO010000190.1:0-2213 GCA_035406945.1 Bacillota bacterium
AGTAGGCGGAAGCGAAGGCATAGTGGTCGCCACATCCCGACCGGAAACCATGTTCGCCGATGTCGCGGTGGCGGTCAACCCGAGCGACGGGCGATACAAGCATCTGGTGGGGAAGAAGGTTCTGCTTCCGATAGTGAACCGCGAGCTTCCCGTAATCGCCGACGAATATCCGGACCCCGAAAAAGGCACCGGAGCCGTCAAGATCACCCCCTCCGCCGACCCGAACGACTTCGAGGTCGGGCTTCGCCATAATCTCCCCGCGCCCGTGGTAATAGACGAGCAGGCGAAGATGACCGAAGAATGCGGAAAATACGCCGGAATGGACCGTTTCGAGTGCAGGAAGGCCTGGGTGGCGGATCTTGAAGCGGGAGGCTATCTGGTCAAGACCGAAGACGTGATTATTCCGACGGGCGAGTGCTACCGCTGCGATACGGTAGTCGAGCCCCGCATAAGCGAGCAGTGGTTTGTGAGCATGAAGCCCCTTGCGGGCCCCGCCATAGAAGCCGTAAGAAACGGAAGCTGCCGTTTTGTGCCGGAGCGTTTCGATAAGATTTACTTCCACTGGATGGAAGACATTAAGGACTGGTGCATCTCGAGGCAGCTGTGGTGGGGTCACAGGATTCCCGCGTATTACTGCGAAGACTGCGGCGAATTAGTGGTGGCAAAGGACATGCCGGGCAAGTGCCCCAAGTGCGGCTGCGGACATTTCCGTCAGGACGAGGACGTGCTGGACACCTGGTTTTCCTCTGCTCTCTGGCCCTTCAGCACCTTAGACTGGCCCGAGGAAACGAAAGACCTCAAGTACTTCTATCCGACTTCGACCCTGGTAACGGGCTATGACATAATATTCTTCTGGGTCGCGAGAATGATTTTTTCCGGCATGGACGCGATGAAGGCTCCGCCTTTTGAGAACGTGCTGATTCACGGCCTAGTAAGGGACGCTGAGGGGCGAAAGATGTCCAAGTCGCTCGGAAACGGCGTAGACCCCTTGGAGATGATAGAGCAATACGGAGCGGACGCCCTGCGCTTTATGCTGCTTGCGGGCACGGCCCCCGGAAGCGACATGCGCTTTTCAACCGAAAAGATAGAATCCGCGAGAAATTTCGCGAACAAGCTTTGGAACGCTTCGAGGTTTGTAATTATGAACCTTGCGGAAAAGGACGGAAGCCCCGGCCCGATAGCGAGCGCGGGAAACGCCGTGCTGCTTTCCGAAGACAAGTGGATGCTGTCCGTAATCAACGACGCCGTAGCCGAAATAAGCGCCAACATGGACAGATTCGAGTTCGGACTTGCGGCAAGCAAGATTTACGAGCTCATATGGAGCAAGTTCTGCGACTGGTATATAGAACTGAGCAAGTCCCGCCTCTACGGCGAAGACGAAGAAGCGAGGGCAAGCGCAAGATATTGCTTAGTAAGCTGCCTCAAGACCCTTCTTAAATTGCTGCATCCGTACATGCCTTTCATAACAGAAGAGATTTGGAGCTTCCTGCCCAGAGCGGAGAACGCAAAGCAGTTTCTTATGCTGGAGGACTGGCCCGCTTTCGATGCCGACATGGACTTCCGCGAGGAAGTGGAGACCCTCGAAACCGCCATGGAGATTATTCGCTCCGTGCGCAACATGAGAGCGCAGGCGGAGGCGGCCCCATCCAGGAAGCTGAGGGTGGTTGTTTTAGCGGACGAAGTGAGCAGAGAAAAAGCAAAGGCTGCCGAGCCTTATATAATGAGCCAGGCGGGCGCCTCCGAAGTTACTTATGCCGCCCGTAAAGAGGAAATCCCCGCGGACAGCATGTCCGCGGCCCTTCCCGGCATAGAGATTTTCGTGCCCTTGGACGACCTTGTGGATTATCAGGCCGAATACGCCCGCCTGCTCAAGGAGCGCGAGCGCCTCGCGGCGGAAATCGAGCGACTCGAAGGTCGCCTCGCAAACGAGGGCTTTGTCTCCAAGGCGCCGGAAAAGGTGATAGCCGCGGAGAGAGAAAAGCTGGCGAGCAACCGGGACGTGCTGCAGAAGACTGAAGCCAGACTTGAAATCGTCGCCGCAAAGGCCGGAGTCAAGGCGTAGCAACAGGCGAAGAAGCAGGAAAGCGGTAAGCATCCGTCGGTTTTGACGCCGGGCAGGGGGAACCCGATAAAGAAATGAAGCTCATAAGCGATTTGCGCAAAAAAGGAATACTGTCGAAGTTAGCCGTAGCGGTATTGGACTGTTTAATCAT
>DAONZO010000191.1:0-2124 GCA_035406945.1 Bacillota bacterium
ATGTGAAGCATCGAAGTGTCCATAGTTTTGAAGGATAAGGGATTGAAGCGTTAATATGTTTAAATGATGGGACAATAAAGCGGCAAAAGAATTTTAGCAATCGAACGAGGATTAAGATGAACAGTTTTGCAAACGAGAGTTTTAAGCGCCTGGATTCTGAAAAACAGGAACGCATCATACGGGCGGCCGTCGCCGAATTCGCGGAGCGAGGGTATGAATCGGCCAATACGAACCGCATCGCCAGGAGTGCCGGAATCAGCGTGGGTTCGATTTTCCACTATTTCGATACGAAAGAGAACCTCTTTCTTTACATAGTTCAGTACGGTTCCGCGCTCATAGAGGAACATGCCGGAAAGGTGGTCGACGACGATGGGCTGAGCGTCGCGGAGAAAATCGAGGCTCTTCTGAGACTGGCGATTAGAAGCTCCAGGGAGGAGAGGACCTTGATTCGTCTGTATCACGAGATGGCCTCGCTCGGCAACAGCGAGCTGATGTTCAAGGTGCCGCGAAGCATGGAGTGTTTTACTTCGGAACGCTATGTAAAGATGCTCAGGGAAGGCCAGGAGAAGGGCGAGGTGAGGCCGGAGCTCGACCCGGGGCTCGCCGCTTTTTCCATGGACAATATATTTTTGGCGCTTCAGTTCGCCTATGCCTGCGATTATTACAGGATTCGTTTTCAGCTGTATAACGGGCCCGACATCGACAGGGAGGAATACGACGAGCGGGTCATTTCGGAGACGTTTGAATTTTTAAAAAGGGCGCTCCTGCTGCCCGAAGATAACGAAAGGAATTGAAGCAATGATGATTCTTGCGTACGATGTCGGCACTACGGGGATTAAGACCTGCTTGTTTCGCTTAAACGACGGAGCCGGGCCGGACGGGGCGTCCATCATTTTGGAAGACGCGAGCTTTGCGGGCTATACTCTGAACGTGCTTCCCAACGGCGGCGTGGAACAAAATCCGCAGGAGTGGTGGGAGGCCATGTGCAAGACCACGCGGCAGCTTGCCTCGCGCAGGCCGGAGGCCTGTGCCCGGATTGCGGGCATCAGCTTCTGCGCGCAGGCCCAGAGTGTGGTTTTGCTCGACGAAGCCGCTCGCGCGCTGCGCCCGTCCATGAGCTATATGGATCAGCGCTCGGGCGGGGTGCGTCGCGCCCATGCGGGAGGGGGGCTCAAGGTTGCCGGCGTCGGTTTGGGCTTTCTTTTGCAGAGCCTCTATCATACCGGAGTGGTCGCGGGGAGCGACAAGGACCCTGTCTGGAAATACCTCTGGGTAAAGGAAAACGAGCCCGAAATCCATGCCGGGGCGCACAAGTGGCTGGACGTAAAGGATGCTCTTGTGGCACGCATGACGGGGAGGTTCACCATGAGCCGCGACTCCGCCTTTGCCACATTGATTATGGATAAAAACACAAAGAACCCCGAATTCAGCGCGGCTCTTATGAAGCGCCTCGGGGTTCTTCCGGAGCATATGCCCGAAATAGTTGAATCGACGGACGAAGTCGGCGTGCTTTTGGACGAGGCTGCCGCCGAACTCGGACTCAGACCAGGGATTCCCGTCTTTTCAGGAGGCAGCGACGCGGCCCTTATAGGCGTAGGCGCCGGCTGCGTGCGCCCCGAAATGACGCACGTCTATATGGGCACCTCGGGCTGGGTTTCTACGGTCACCGATAAAAATATCGTGGATACGAATGCCATGATAGCTTCCGTTGTGGGTGTCCAGCCCGGTCTTTACAACTATTTTGCGGAGCTCGAGACCGCGGGCAAGTGCCTGGAGTGGGTGCGCGACCATCTCGCCCTGGACGAGATCAACATATATCTGAACCAGCATCATGTTGCGGACGACCCGAGTTCGGAGTACAAGAGCCTCTACGACTATATGTCCAAGGTCATTTCCGAAACGCCCGCGGGCTCCGGCGGGGTCATTTTCACACCGTGGCTGCACGGCAACCGCTGTCCCTTCGAGGATGCGCATGCCCGCGGCATCTTCTTTAACATCGGTCTGGAAACGGGAAAGACCGAGCTGATACGGGCTGTCGTAGAAGGGGTTTGCTATCATATGCGCTGGTTCCTGGAAACGATCAACAAGAAGCTTAAGACGGGAGATAAGGTGCGCTTTGTCGGC
>DAONZO010000192.1:0-2071 GCA_035406945.1 Bacillota bacterium
GCCCTCAGAGCTTGTGGGGGGAAGCTCCTCGAAAGACGAAAATGAAAACTGCTCGCCGTAGCGGGGGTGCTGTCTCCATTCGCCGATCAGGCGATAGCGGCAGCCTTTTTTAGGATGGGGCAGGGTACCGAGAGCGTAGAACATTTCGTCTTCGCTCTCGAAGCTGCCTATGGTAAAAAAACGATTTTCGTCGTAATAGATAATGGTGCCGAGCTTTCCGCTCTTTTCTTCTTTCATCTATTCCTTAAAAGTGGGTTTGTAGAGTTGACGTCCGTCCAAAGTCCTTACGTAGTCGGAGAAGTTTCCGGGGCTGACCGGAGCCAGAGCTTCCTGGAAATCGTACATCTTGGCATCGAGCATGTCCAGGTAATGCAGCAGCTCGGCCTCCGGAAACAGCGGTTTTTTGGGGCTTCCGAAATCCGGTTCGTAGTGATGACTCAGTATCATATGCTCCAGCATTATGGTTTTTTCTCTGTCGAGTCCCACCTTTTCGGCCAGCCTGTCAACGGCCTTTATGCCCTGCGGTATGTGTCCGAGCATCTTGCCCTCGAAGCTGTAACCGGACGATATGCCCAGTTCGCTTGCCTCTATCTCGTTCAGTTTTTCCATGTCGTGCAGAATTACCCCGCAGACGACCCAGTCTCTGTCTAAGTTGGTGTAGACCTCGCAGGCCCTTATGCCCATGGCGAGCATGCGCTTCATGTGATACAGCAGGCCCGCAAGCTCCGCGTGGTGGTTTCTGGAAGCCGCCGGGTAATAGAGCAGGCGCTCCCTGTTTTCCGTAAGAAAGCTTACGGCCATGTTTCGGAGTCCTTCGTCTCCTATCCCTCTCGCCTTGTCCATTATGTAGGTGTACATGTCAGACGGGACTTCGGGAGCGGCTTTTACGAGATCGTTCATGTCAACATCGTCGGTGAGGGACATCTTGCGTATTCTGCCTATGCGCAGCTGTTTGGTTCCGTTCCACTCCGTAACCCCGGCCTTTACCCTTATTATATCTCCCTCGCGTATGGTGTTCAGAAAGATCGCGTCGTCTTCGCTCACGTCCCACTTCTTGCCGTTTATGGCTCCGCTTCTGTCTTCGAGTGTAACGTCGAAGAACATCTTCTGGTTGGAACCCATGCGTATGCCGGGATTCTTGGCTATAAAGAAATCGACCACGTCGTCGTTTACGGAAAGCTGGGATACGAAAAATTGTTTCGCCATATCAATGTCCTCCTATTTGTTGCTTATAGTATATACTAAATCCTGTGTCTTTGCATTGCCCGGATTATGTTATATAATAAATTATTAAGTTTACTGCTTTCAGACGCCTGTAAATCAGCCGCAAGACGAGGAGACTTCAATGAAAGATCACGGTTTTCTGCGCGTAAGCGCCATCAGTCCAAGAGTCAGCGTCGGTGACCCGCACGACAACGCGAAGGCCATTGCCGATGCCGCGCACGCAGCTTCCGCGGAGGGCTCCGCCATAGCTCTGTTTCCGGAGCTATGCATCAGCGGCGCAAGCTGCGGAGATCTTTTCTCTTCGGACGCGCTATGCGATTCGGTTTTGGAGGCTCTCGCCTTCCTGCGCGAAGAAAGCTCTAAAATCGCCTGTGCAATAGTGGTCGGCCTTCCTCTAAGGCTTAACGCACGCCTTTATAATTGCGCTGTTCTGCTGCAGGGAGGTTGCATAAGGGGCATAGTGCCGAAAACCCTCAGTCCTTCGGATCCTCAGAGCAGATGGTTTTGCTCCGCGCCCGGTTTCGGCGCTCGGGCGGACAGTGTTTCCCTGCTCGGAGAGACGGTGCCTTTCGGCAATATTGTATTTAAAGACGGGCTCGGGCGGGCCTTCGGAATAGAGATAGGCAGCGATTCGCAGCTCGGTTTTCCTCCGTCACAGAGTCTTGTTATGAGCGGGGCGGCTCTGATACTGCGTCCCTCTGCCCGCGCGTGCAGCGGCACTTTTTACGAAACGCTCATAGAAGAAATTGAGGCGGATTCCCGCCGCTACCGCTGCGCCATATTATATGCCGGCGCCGGACACGGAGAGTCCACTTCCGAAGCCGTTTTCGGCGGGGAATGCTTGGTC
>DAONZO010000193.1:0-2066 GCA_035406945.1 Bacillota bacterium
GCAGTGCAGTTCCCCGCGGGCGAGCATGGGCTTGAGCAGGTTGCCCGCGTCCATGGCGCCGTCGGTCTTGCCCGCGCCCACTATGTTGTGCAGCTCGTCTATAAAGAGAAGTATGCGGCCCTCGCTCTTTTTGATCTCGTTGAGCACGGCCTTGAGCCTCTCCTCGAACTCGCCGCGGAACTTGGCTCCGGCTATGAGCGAGCCCATGTCGAGGGCGAATATGGTCTTGTCCTTAAGCCCCTCCGGCACGTCGCCGCGCAGTATCCTCTGCGCCAGGCCTTCGACTATGGCGGTCTTCCCAACCCCGGGCTCGCCTATAAGGACGGGGTTGTTCTTGGTCTTTCGCGAAAGTATCCTTATCACGTTGCGCATTTCTTCGTCGCGGCCTATGACTGGGTCGAGCTTCTGCTCGCGGGCCCTTTGCACCAGGTCGAAGCCGTATTTTTCGAGGGCTTCGTAGCTGTCTTCGGGATTGTCGCCGGTGACCCTGCCTGTCTTCACCTTCGCGAGCGCCTGCGAAAATGCCTCGCGTGTAATTCCGAAGCTGCGGAATATGCGCGAAAGCGCCGCGTTGGGTTTTTCCAGCATGGCGGTGAATATGTGCTCCACGGAAACATATTCGTCGCCCTGGCTCTTCGCGTCCTTTTCGGCGGCGACCAGTATGCGGTCGGTGTCGGGCGCAACGTAGACGCTGCCGGGTTCTCTGCCCGAGCCGGTGACGACCGGAATCGCGTCAATCGCACTGTTTACGGCGCCGAGCAACACCGCGCCGTCTATGCCCATCTTTTCGATGAGCGAGCCGATCAACCCGCCGTCCTGATCCAGCAGCGCGTAGAGCAGGTGCTCCGGATGTATCTGCTGATTCTGATTTTCCAAAGCTATGCTCTGGGCTGTCTGTATGGCCTCTAAAGATTTCTGTGTCAATCTGTTTGCGTTCATTTCAATTCCCCCTTAAATAAGGCCGATTCCTTCGTTGAGGTAGGCCACATAGCGGCTCTCCAGGTCTTTCATGTCGTATCTGCCGCACAAATATCCCTTCATTAGTTCGTCGAACATCTTTACGTAGTCCGCTATGGCGCGGCCAAGTTCTTCGTTCGTGTAATTCTTGCCCTGCGGAAGGGCTATGCTGCGCACCAGTCTGGTGTCGTAAAGCTCGTAGTACAGGGCTCCCGGCGCATAGCGGCGCGCTATATACGCGTCCTCGAGCCTCTTCCAAAGCCTGAAAAAATCGGCCAGCGCGGCAAGCAGGCTTTCCGACTGGGTGCGGAAAGTAACGTTCAGCTCCCCTATGCTGGTTCCGGGCACTCTGTACAGCTGGACCACATAGCGTATTGTCGGTCTGTACTTGTATTCGAGACTGCTCTTCAGCGACATGCTGGACTGATTCGGCGTAAAAAAGGGTATCAGTTCGCCGGCGTCCGCAATTAATTTTTCCATGCTTTTGAAGATGTTGTCTATGCGTTTTTCGGGGGTCATCAACGAGACGTATTCGGCCAATATCTGATTTACCAGATTTGAGCGGTTTGTACCTTCCCGCAGAGCCTGCCTGTCTATCTGCTCCACAACGCTGTCCATAAGCATGAGGCTGTATAGGCTTTTATTCATCTTGTTCCTCCTGGGTTTGCTATTCTTTATTATCCCTCACCAACATAATAACAGCACCAACATAATAACAGCTTCACATAACTTGTCAAGCAATTTATATAAATGTTTGCACAAAGTTTGCTTTAGTGTATAATGACTCCATCTTTTAGCGTAATTCTCTTGCAGACGAACTAATTCTAGCGCAATTCCTTTGCGGACGAACTAAAAGCGAAAGTATCTGAAAAATCGGAATGCCGACCGGCGGTGATTCTTTATGAAAAAATTTATCGGAAACAAAAACTTAACAAAGCTGCTTGCAAGCGGTGCGCTGCTTCTGATCACCGGCCTTCTCGTCCTCGCCGCAAAATACGGCGGAGGCGGCTTCTTCGATTTTTACACGCCCTTTTCAAAAACGCTGCTCGCGGCAGCCGCCCGGCTAACGGAGCCCTTCAAGTTTTCGGTGGGCGAGATGTTTATTGCTG
>DAONZO010000194.1:0-2064 GCA_035406945.1 Bacillota bacterium
TGTCCAAAACCTTTACTTTTCCGTCTTTGCCCAAAACCACGACTCTTGCGGGAACCGCGCCCTCGGCTGCGGCTCTTTCCATGCGAGCGGCCGCCATCCTTTTGCGGCGTGCGGCGTGCTCGGCAGCCTCACGCTTATCCGCTTCCGCGCGTCTTTTGTCCTCTTCTTCGGCTTCGATCTGCAGCTCGTCAATGGTCTTGCTGGCCGTATAAAGCGCCTCGAACTGCTCGGCATCTATGGTTTCGAGCCTAAGCAGCGCATCGGCGACGCTGTGCAGCTTGTCTTCGTGCTCTTTGAGCATGTTTTCCGTGCGAGCGTAGCATTCGTCTATTATTTTGTGTACTTCCTTGTCTATCTTGGAAGCCAACTCCTCGGAGAAGTTCTGGCGAGAGGTGAAGTCGCGCCCTAAGAACACCTCGTCGGCATCGCTGTAATTAATAGGTCCTATTGCCTCGCTCATGCCGTATTTCGCAACCATGTCGCGGGCGAGCTTTGTGGCTCTCTCGAGGTCGTTGCTGGCGCCCGTGCTTATGTCGCCCAGATAAAGCGCTTCGCTTACGCGGCCTCCCAGCAGTATGCATATCTCGTTGAGCAGCTTGCTCCGTGTGTAGTAATAGCGGTCTTCCTCCGGAAGGCTTAAGGTAAAGCCTCCGGCGCGGCCTCTGGGCATTATGGTCACCTGATGCACGGGGTCGGAGCCCGGGATGGCCCGGGTGACTATGGCGTGTCCAGCCTCATGATAGGCCGTAAGCCTGTTTTCTTCGGGGGTGATGACCCTGCTGGTCTTCTTCGGCCCTGCTATTACGCGGGTTATGGCTTCTTCCACGTCGGCCATGTGTATGCTGCTGCCGCTTCTTCTGGCAGTGAGAAGGGCGGCCTCGTTCATCATGTTTTCTATGTCCGCCGGAGTAAAGCCGGGAGTTCTTCTCGCGAGCACCTTAAGGTCTACGTCGTCGCCCAAAGGCTTGCCCCTGGAGTGGACTCTGAATACATCCTCCCTGCCCTTTATGTCCGGTATGCTTATCGTTATTTCGCGGTCGAAGCGACCGGGCCTGAGTATGGCGGGGTCGAGCACATCGGGCCTGTTTGTGGCCGCGAGCACTATTATGCCTTCGTTTGTGCCGAAGCCGTCCATCTCCACGAGCAGCTGGTTTAAGGTCTGCTCTCTTTCGTCGTTGCCGCCGCCTATGCCTGCGCCGCGGCGTCTTCCCACCGCGTCTATTTCGTCTATAAACACTATGCAGGGCGTATTCTTCTTGGCCTCGTCGAAGAGATCTCTTACCCTGGAGGCTCCTACGCCTACGAACATTTCAACAAAATCGGAACCGCTTATGGAGAAGAACGGCACCCCGGCTTCCCCGGCCACGGCCTTGGATATGTAGGTCTTTCCCGTTCCCGGGGGACCGACGAGCAGTACGCCCTTGGGTATCCTCGCCCCGAGTTCCGTGTACTTGCGCGAATCTCTTAAATAGTCCACCAGCTCGGCGAGCTCCTTTTTTTCCTCGTCGAGGCCGGCCACATCGTCAAAAGTGATGCGCTTGTCTTCGTCTTTGATCAGGCGCGCCCTGCTTTTAGCGAAGCTCATCATGCCGCGGTTGCCGCTGCCCATAAGATTTATCATCATGATTACCATGAACACCAGTATGAGCAGGGTCGGCAGCCAGGAAAGCAGCCCCGCAAGAGAACTGGGCTTGACAGTCACCAGTTTAAGGCTTCCGCTTTCGGCCTGGGGGATAAGGTACTGCTCGCTTATAATCGCCATGTCGTAAGACGATGGTGCGTTGGTTCTTATCGAGCTTCCGTCCTTGAGCTTTCCCTCGTAGGAGAGGGAGCTGCTGTTGACGCTTATCTCGCTCAGTTCTCCCCTGCTGAGATGTCCGACAAATTCGGAATATTCTATGTCCTTTATCCCGTTGCTTCTTACGCCGCCGTCCTGATACGCCCAGAGCGCGGCAAAGGCCAGCCCGAAAATAATCAAATATATTATCATGCCTCTTCCGAAGCCGGGTCTTTTACTGTTGTTCAATGAAAATTATCCTCCGTTAGAACCTGTTTACGTTGTAG
>DAONZO010000195.1:0-2061 GCA_035406945.1 Bacillota bacterium
TTCGCTATATTTCCGTAGTAGAGCGCGTTCCCGCCGCTGTCCGTGAGTATCGCGCCCTTCCAGTTCATGAACTTGTGAAGACCTCCGGCCTTCTTTATTATCTCGTGACCGGGTCTTAAATACAGGTGATAGGTATTCGACAGAATAATGCCGCAGCCTTCGTTCCCCAGAGCCGCCACCGCTTCGGGCTTCATGGCCTTGACCGTCGCCCGGGTTCCCACCGGCATAAAGACCGGCGTCTGTATGTCTCCGTGGGGAGTGTGGAGTATGCTGCGCCTTGCCTTGCTGCGCGGGTCTTTTTTCAAAAGAGTGTATGTAACAGCGTGTTTCATGTCTTCTCCGTATTTACAAAAAATCTGCTTCGGGGTCAAGCCCGAAGCAGAGCATCAACTTTACCTTGGTTCAATTGTATTACATCGAAAGCAGATCCGCAACCGATATGCCGTCGAGATAGTCGTTAATCAGCCGGGAAAGATTGTCCCACATGTCGCGGGTTCTGCAGTCGCCCGACTTTCCGCACTTGTCGCCGCCGCATATTTCGCAGTTGACGGGCGTAAGCGAACCTTCCGCAACGCGCAGTATCTCGCCAACCTTGTAATCTTCCGGGAGCCTGTTGAGCACATAGCCGCCGCTCTTGCCCTGGACGCTGTCCAAAAGATCGCTTTTCACGAGCAGGGAAACTATCGATTCCAGATACTTCTGGGATATGCCCTGCCTTTCGGCTATTTCCTTAAGAGATATGCAGCTTCCCTCCGGATGAGCCGCAAGGTCCACCATGACCCGCAAAGCATATCTTCCCTTGGTAGAAATCTTCATTTTATGACCTCTATTTGCCGCGGCAATCGGCGCAGCAGGACGATTCTTCCTGTTCGCGCTCATGCTCGTGTACGTCGGACGGCTCGGGGAACATAGCACGGTCGTAGTCTATGCCGTTCCTGTCGTAATAGTCTTTAATGGCGGCGCGTATGGCTTCCTCCGCGAGCACCGAGCAGTGCATCTTGTAGGCGGGAAGTCCGTCCAGAGCCTCCGCCACGGCCTTGTTTGTAAGCTCAAGAGCCTCGGAAAGGGCCTTGCCCTTAATGAGCTCGGTCGCCATGGAGCTGGACGCTATGGCGCTGCCGCAGCCGAAGGTTTCGAATTTTATATCCTCGATGATGTCATTCTCTATCTTGAGATATATTTTCATTATGTCGCCGCAGACGGCATTGCCTACTTCGCCTACGCCGCTCGGGTTTTCAATGCTTCCGATGTTTCTGGGGTTACGGAAGTGGTCCATAACCTTTTCCGAATATAAAGCCAATGTACTGTCCTCCTAAATCATGTGCGGAATCTTGCCGCTTTCTAAATTCTTCCACAGCGGGGAGATGCTCCGCAGGTATTCGACCACCTCTTCTACGGATTTTATAATGTAGTCTATTTCCTCCCGCGTCGCCTCGTCGGTAAGCGAAAGCCTCAAAGAGCCGTGAGCCACCTCGTGAGGACGGCCTATGGCGAGCAGCACATGGCTGGGATCCAGCGAGCCCGACGTACACGCGGAACCGCTTGAAGCGGAAATGCCCTTGTCGTCTAAGTGCAGGAGCAGGGATTCGCCTTCAACGCCCTCGAAGCAGAAATTGACCGTTCCGGGGAGCCTCTTTGCCCTGTCGCCGTTGAGTACGCTGTGAGGTATGCGCGAAAGGCCGTCGATGAGTCTCTCCGTCAGCGGAGTAAGGCGCGAGGCGTAGTTTTCGAGATTTGCGCAGGCATCTTCTAAAGCCTTTACCATGCCCATTATTCCGGGAACGTTTTCCGTACCTCCCCTCTTTCCCATCTCCTGAGCGCCGCCTTCTATAAGATTGGTGAGGCGTATGCCCTTCTTTGCATAGAGTATTCCGCTGCCCTTGGGGCCGTGGAACTTGTGGGCGGAGAGGGAAAGCATATCCATGTTCTGTTCCTTCACGTTTACATATACGTGCCCTATGGCCTGAACCGCGTCGCTGTGGAAAAGCACTCCCCTTTCGCGGCAGAGGGCGCCAATTTCAGCTATGGGCTGCACGGTGCCTATCTCGTTGTTTGCGAACA
>DAONZO010000196.1:0-2045 GCA_035406945.1 Bacillota bacterium
TTGAACATTCCACACTTTCCGGCTCGCGCAAGTATCCGGCAAAATCGCTCTTCTTTAACCTGAGTGCGCGCACCTACAATACCTATATGAATGCGGGCACCTATAACTTCATGACCACTTATCCCGTAGCCTCCATGTCGGAGGCCCAGCTCCTTAAGTATGCCGACTACTATACCGACAGCTGCCTTAACCCCATGGTTTACGAGGATGAAAGCATCTTCATGGAAGAAGCCTGGAGATATGCAAAAGAAAGCGAGGACAGCCCGCTTTACCTCGCCGGTACGGTATACAGCGAGATGCAGGGCGCCATGGACATAAGCGCCTGGGCCGACCTCAATTTCAAAAAGAACATGCTGCCCGGCAGCACCTACGCCAACGAGTCCGGGGGCCTTCCAAACGAGATACTCAAGCTCAGCTGGCAGGACATGAAGGACTATCACAGCGCCTATTATCATCCCTCCAATTCAATAACCGTCATCTATGGAAAAATTGAAGACCGGCAGGGCTTTTTGGACTTGCTCGACGGCTACTTTTCGGGCTACGACAGAGTTGAGTACAATATTCAGGACGCGAACTACAATCCCATTCGGGAAAGCGTAAGCATGAGCTGTCCTTTCGGTCTTGCCGAGGGTGCCGATACCGAAAACGGCTCTTATATAGACTACGGTTTTCTTTTAGGCAATCTTCCCAAAGAAGAGTGTTTTAAGCTTGATATGCTTACGACCCTTCTAAACGACAGCGGTTCCGTATTCAGCCGGAGAATGAAAGACGAGTTCCCCTCCGCGGACTACGGCTGCTATTACGATTTCTCCGGTCCGGAAGTATTCGTGGAGTTCTACGCTCAGGGGGTGGGCGAGGACGAGGCGGAGCGCTTCCGCGAGCTTGTGGATTCGAGCATGGAGCAGATATACGAAGAGGGATTTGACGCCGCTGCGGTAGATGCGATTGCCGCCTCGACCGTTCTGGACGTAATGCTCATGACGGAATCCTCTTCTGTGGGCGTCAGGATTATACCGACGCTTTTATACTACTATTACGGCATGGGAGACCTCTATGCTTTCATGGACTATGTGGAGGCTCTGAACAGTTTCAAGGATTATTACGAGGACGGAACGCTCTCCGATTGCATGAAGGCTTACCTTATGGAATGCGACAGAAGAGCACTGGTTACGACTTACCCCGTCGCCGGCCTCAAGGATCAGGAGGATGCCGCGCTTTTAGCCGAACTGGCGGATAAAGAGGCGAGCATGAGCGCCGGGGAGCTTGCGGCCATAATCGCGAGAACCGCGGCCATGGACGAGGAAAAAGAGGACGATTCCTCCGAATATGTCAAGCAGCTTCAGGCGGTAACGGTGGACAATCTTCCGGTGGAGGTGCGCATTTACGATTATTCCGACGAAGTCGGAGCGGACGGTGTGCGCCGCATGGACGTATATGCCTCCGTCAACGGGGTGGGTACGGCTAATGTCCTTTTGGATGCCGGCGGTCTGCATTTTGGACAGCTTCAGTACTTTAAGCTGTTTACGACCCTCTTGGGAGAGCTCGACACCACGGAGCACAGCTACGAGGAGCTTTCCGCCCTCATAACCCGATATCTTTATAACGGCGACATCAAGGTGTCTTTGATGTACGACGAAGAGGGCGAATGCCTTCCCTATCTGAGAGCGGAATTCACCGCTCTCGACGAAGACCTTAAGGGCGGCTACGACCTGCTTTCCGAGCTCATCTTCAAGACCGATTTTTCCGACACGGTCAAACTTAAAAACCTGATAAGCGGCTTTAAGAACAGCCTTAAGCGTTCCATAAACGCCGAGCCCTATATAGCACAGATGAGAAGGGCGATGAGCTACAGCACGGATGTCAACGCGTATTACGACTATGTAAACTACCTGCCTTACTACGACTTCCTTTCCGAAATCGAGGCGAAAATGGAGAGCAATCCAAATGAGGTGGCAGACAATCTTATCGCGGTTCAGGAATATTTCAACAACAGCAGCGGTGCGGTGCTTGCCTACGCGGGCAGCAAAGAGAGCGCGGCCGTCAAC
>DAONZO010000197.1:0-2035 GCA_035406945.1 Bacillota bacterium
AGCGGGAGTTTTTATCTGCTTCTATAACTCTTCTTAAGGCTTCTACACCCACTTCTATGGCGGCGCTCGTATCGGTGCTCATGTCCTGGTCGAGGCCCGCCGCTTCTCTTTCCTGATTCCAGATGACGTGAAAACACGAGGCGCAGCGAACGCCCCTTGCCGCGGCGACGACGAAGAGAGCGGCGCTTTCCATTTCGCTCGCTAAAACCCCAAGCCTCTTCCAGGAGTCCCATTTGTTCAGCAGTTCGTAGCTTACCGGGCTTTTTTTGGGGCTGTGCTGGCCGTAGAAGGAGTCTTTGCACTGGATCACCCCGACCTTCAGGCTCTTGTTCAAGGCACGCGCGGCCTCCACAAGAGCGCAGGTGAGACCGAAGTCCGGTACGGCGGGAAACTCCACGGGCGCGTATTCGCTGCTCGTATGCTCGTACCTGACGGCGCCCGTTGCCACAACCACATCCCCGCTCTTTACTTCGAGGGATATTCCTCCGCAGGTTCCTACGCGGATAAAGGTATCGGCTCCTATATTGCAGAGTTCTTCCATAGCGATTGCGGCGGAGGGGCCGCCTATGCCCGTCGAGCATACGGAGACCTTCTCGCCCGCCAAAGTTCCCGTCCAGACGGTGTATTCCCTGTTGCTCGAAACAAGACGGGCATTATCGAAGTGCCCGGCTATTTTTTCGCAACGGCCGGGGTCTCCGGGCAGAATTACATAGCGACCTACGTCGCCTGCGGCGCATGCTATGTGAAACTGTTTTTCCAATCTCTGCATTTTGTCCTCCTTTGACAATTAAAAACGCGGGCTTATTCCGCAATCAGCATGGGACGGCACCGCAGCTTATCGAGAGAACACAGTATGTACTCCACCCCGTCGCAGTTTCCAAGCGGACCGTTATAAAAATTGTCCTCTCCGTGAAGATGGCCGTAGACGACTTTCTTGCAGCCGGCTTCGGCGAATATGCGTGTGAAATCCGAAGGCTGCTTTTTTTCGTTTGTGGGGGGATAGTGCATTGCGCCTATCAGGATTTTTTCGCTTCCGCACTCCGAAAGAAGCCTGGCTGCGGCCTCGGCGGAGAAGCTGAGGCGCATCACTTCTCTTTCGTATATCTTTCTGTCTTCGCTTTCCGAAAAGCCCGAGTCGCCCGGACATAGCCATCCGCGGCTTCCCATAACCACAAAGTTATCCCCTTCGTAGGCGTCGTTCTGAATAAAGGCTATGCTCGGGAAAAGACCGCGCATCTTTGCCATGGAACTCCACCAGAGGTCGTGATTCCCGCGCAGCAGCAGCTTCTTGCCCGGAAGGGCGGCCAGCCACGCTAAGTCTCCAATGGCGTCGGCAAGGCGCAGTCCCCAGCTTATATCGCCCGCCACAAGAACGGTGTCGGTGTCGGAAACCGTTTCCGTCCAGTTCTTCTTGAGCCTCTCCATGTAGCCCAGCCACTCGCCTCCGAAGACCTCCATGGACTTTCTGCCGTCCGTAGAAAGATGCAGATCCGCTATGGCAAATAGACTCATGACTCGTCCTCCAAAAATTCAATGTAAGAGTCGTCTAAGTTTTCATCTAAACCCTGAACCTCCTGCAGCGTTCTTTGTATCATGCGTGTGCGGGTTCCGACGAGCTTGTCGAGTTCGCTTCCGGCCTGTGTTATCTTATTCTGAGCGCTGGCGAGCACGCTCGAAAACTTGTCAAATTCGCTCTTGACCCTCCCCAGAACAGTCCAGACCTTCCCGGCGTTTTGCTGTATTGCTATGGTCTTAAAACCGAGCTGAAGGCTGTTCAAAAGAGCCGAAACGGTGGAAGGACCGGCTATCATAACGTGATAATCGCGCTGAGCGATTTCCAAAAGCCCTAAGTTTATCGCCTCGGCGTACAGTCCTTCGAAGGGCAGAAACATCACCGCGAAGTCCGTGGTGTACGGTGGGGCTATGTACTTATCGCAAATATCCTTGGCGGATTTTTTAATGGCGGATGCGAGCTGCTTTCTCGCCTCCAAAAAGAGGGCCTTGTCCGCGCTCTCATAGGCGTCCATCAAAAGAG
>DAONZO010000198.1:0-2005 GCA_035406945.1 Bacillota bacterium
CCCAAGCGTGGGGGTGTGTGGACGTGACCGGCGACGCCCTCGAAGCGGCTGCAGACCAGCCTCGCGTCTCCGAATTGCTTTGCCGCGGACATTAGATCTCCGGCTCCGGCCTCGGCGGCCTTTGCCTTCATTTCTTCGACTTCCTTCTTTAAGGCTCTGAGTTCGGCTGCGGTATCGGCGGCCTTCTTTTCCAGTCCATGAGCGTTTGTCTTTAGAGCCGCCGCGGTATTTTCGATAATGGCCTGCTCGCTCCTTAGAAGTTCGTAAATCCCGTTTCCGCTTACGGCCTCAATTCTTCTTACGCCGGCGGCTATGCCGGATTCGGACACTATCTTAAAGCTGCCTATCTGGCCGATGTTCGCAACGTGGGTGCCTCCGCAGAACTCCATGGAAAAACCGGGAACGTCAACAACCCTCACCTCGTCTCCGTACTTTTCACCGAAGAGATGCATGGCGCCTAAGTTGACGGCCTCCTGAGCGGGAAGGACCTTTGTTTCCACCTGCGTAAAATTGAGTATCTCTGAATTTACAATATCCTCTGTCGAGCGCAGTTCTTCTTCGCTCATGGCGGCAAAGTGGGTGAAGTCGAAGCGAAGCCCGTCCGCGCTTACAAGCGAACCCGCCTGAGTTACGTGGTCGCCGAGCACCATGCGGAGCGCTTTATGCAGCAGATGGGTGGCTGTATGATTGCGCGCCGTGGCGTTGCGGTGCTTCCTGTCAACGGCGGCTGTTACGCTGTCGCCCACATTCGCCTCGCCGGACAGTATTTTGCCCATGTGCACAAACACATCTTTCTTTTTTACGGTATCGCTGACTTCCGCGGTAAAGCCGTCGCCTCGAATAATGCCTCTGTCGCCCGTCTGGCCGCCGCTTTCGGCGTAGAAGCTCGTTCTGTCGAGCACGAGCTTAATTTCAGTTCCTGAAAGCGCGCTCTGAACTTTTCCCGAAGCAGTAATAATCCCGAGGATTTTTCCGGAAGTTTCTAAAGAGTCGTAGCCGGTAAACTCCGTGGTGGTAAAATCGCCGAACAACACGGAATCGTCGAGCCAGCCGGCATTGTCGTCTTCTTTTCGGGCGGCTCTTGCCTGCCGCTTTTGAGCGTCCATGCAGGCGTTAAAGCAATCTCTGTCCACGCTGAAACCCGCATCGGCAGCAATCTCTTCCGTAAGTTCCAGCGGAAAGCCGAAGGTGTCGTAGAGCTTAAAGGCCTGTTCTCCCGTGAGCTTGCAAGCTCCGCGGTTTCTGAGCTCCGCCATGTAGCGGTCCAATATCTCGCAGCCCTGGTCTAAAGTCTGGGCGAAGCGCTCCTCTTCCATGGCTATTATCTTCTTGATGTAATCGGCGCGCTCCACAAGCTCCTTGTATTCCCCGCCGTAATTTTCGAAGACCTTTTCTGCGAGATCGGCAAGGAAGGCTTTTTCTATTCCTATGAGCTTGCCGTGACGGACGGCCCTTCTCAGCACGCGTCTGAGTATATAACCTCTGCCCTCGTTTCCGGGAATTATGCCGTCGCCTATCATAAAGGCGGCCGTGCGTATATGGTCGCTTATGACCCTTATGGAAACGTCGCTCGGAAGTTCCCCGTCCTTATATTCCCTGCCGCTTATTCTCACGACTTCGTCCAGTATGGATTTCATGGTATCGACGGCATATATCGAGTCCACCTTCTGCATTATGCAGGAAATGCGTTCAAGGCCCATGCCCGTGTCTATATTGGGATGCGCGAGGGGAACATAGGAACCGTCTTCCTGCTTGTCGAACTGTGTAAATACCAGGTTCCAGAACTCCATATAGCGGTCGCAGTCGCAGCCGGGCCTGCAGTCGCCGCTGCCGCAGCCGTATTCCGGCCCCCTGTCGTAATATATCTCGGAACAGGGACCGCAGGGACCCGGACCTATCTCCCAGAAATTATCCTCTTTTCCGAGCCTTACTATCCTTTCGGCGGGAACGCCCGTTCTGAGCCATATATCATAAGCCTCGTCGTCGTCGAGATAGATGGTGGCCC
>DAONZO010000199.1:0-1977 GCA_035406945.1 Bacillota bacterium
CCCTGTCTATGGGAAGGCGGAACGGCGTTCTTACGTTCTTCTCCGCCGCGGCAAGCACGAGGTCGTGCAGGGCGCTTTTAAGGGCTTCTATGCCGAGCCCGCTGAGCGCGGACACCCTAAGCACCGGCTTAGCCTCTAAAAAGCTGCCTTTTACCCGTTCCTTGATATCCTCTTCGACCATGGATATCCATTCTTCTTCGGCCGCGTCCGCCTTTGTTATGACCACCAGGCCATCCTTAATACCGAGGAGTTTGAGTATGTCCAGATGCTCCACGGTCTGCGGCATAAAACCCTCATCGGCGGCAACCACGAGCATGGCAAGGTCTATGCCTCCGGCTCCCGCAAGCATATGGCGTATAAAGCGCTCGTGCCCCGGAACGTCCACAATTCCGGCCTGCAGACCATCGGCAAAATCGAGATGGGCAAAGCCCAGCTCGATGGTGATGCCTCGTTTTTTTTCCTCGCCCAGCCTGTCGGTGTCTATGCCGGTGAGGACCTTTATAAGCGTGGTTTTTCCGTGGTCTACATGGCCTGCGGTGCCTATTATGACGTGTTTCATCCGAAGATTTCTCCCAGTGCCTCCGCGATCTTCGTCAGGTCTCCGTCTCTGAGAGTTCTGACGCTCAGAAGATAGCGGTCTTTGTTTATGCGGCCTATTATAGGAATACTGCGCTTTCTTAAGAGTTCTTCCAATCTGTTTACACTCATGCCCACAGGCTCTATCTCTATACCCCAGCCCTTCAGCATTTGATTGGGCAGCGAGCCTCCGCCCACCTGGTCTTCGAGCTCGCAAAGGCTTACTCTAAAACCCTTGCTCTTCAGCAGTTCTATCGCGGCTTCGGCTTTGGTTTTGAGGCTTTGCGGCGTCTCGGCTATCATCGCGAGCGAAGGTATTTCCCTATCCGCGCGGCCCTCGTCAAGATATGCGCGAAGGGTTTCGCGAAGAGCCGCAAGCGTCATCTTGTCCACGCGCAGAGCCCGGGCCAGAGGATGCTTTTTAAGCAGGTCTATATAATGCTTTTTCCCGACTATTATCCCCGCCTGAGCGCTTCCGAGAAGCTTGTCTCCGCTGAAGGATATTATGTCCGCGGCGGACTTTACGCTCTCCTGAACCGTAGGCTCGGCCTCTATTCCGTAGTTTCCGAGGTCTATAAAACAGCCGCTTCCAAGGTCCTGAATTACGGGAAGCCCGTGTTTTTCGCCGAGAGCCTTCATCTCCGAAAGGCTCAGATCCCGGGAAAATCCGACTATGCGATAGTTGCTGGTATGAACCTTAAGCAGAGCCTTGGTTTTTTCGTTTATCGCGGCTTCATAATCCTCGGCGTGGGTTTTGTTTGTGGTGCCGACCTCTCTTAGGGTGCAGCCGCAGGCCTCCATTATGTCCGGTATGCGGAAGGAGCCTCCTATTTCCACGAGCTCGCCTCTGGAAACTATAACCTCGCCTCCTGCCGCAAGGGCCGAAAGTATAAGGAGTACTGCTCCGGCGTTGTTGTTTACGACCATGGCGGCTTCGGCCCCGCTTACGGAGCATATCAGCTCTTCTATGTGGCTGTGTCGCGAGCCTCTTTCTCCGGCTTCGACATCGTATTCCAATGTGTTGTAAGACTTCGCCACCTCGTAGACCGCGGCGGCGGCTCTGTCGGACAGACAGGAGCGGCCCAGATTGGTGTGTATTATTATTCCCGTGCCGTTTATGACGGGGCGAAGACTGGGAAGCTCGCTTTCATCCAGACGCGCCAAAGCCGCATCGAGTATGATTCTGCGGGCGGGCAGATCCGAAATGAGACCCTTTGCTATATCCTCCCGAAGCGCTGAAAGCTCGGCGTTTACGGCATCTTTAAGGAGGCGCGCCGAAGCGCCCGGCCTTGCCTTCGCCATATCTTCCATAAGCTCGTCCATGCGAGGTATTCCTTTGTATAAGTCTTTGATTTCCGGCATTTTAATCCTCTAATATTACGCCGTCCGCGTCCACCTTGT
>DAONZO010000200.1:0-1957 GCA_035406945.1 Bacillota bacterium
GCCGCCAGTGAGGCTGTTTATGAGCTAAGACTTGCCCACATTGGGTATTCCGACTATCATCAGCCTTAAAGGGCGGCGAGGCCCGCGCCCTTCGCTCTTTGCGGCCTGAATGTCGGACATTATTTTAAGAAGGCGCTTGACGCCCTCCCCCTGCTCGCAGTTCATGGGCAGGGCCGTGACCCCTGCCTCTTCCAGGCTGCGCACCCAGGCGGCCGTAGTTTGCTCGTCCGCAAGGTCGCTCTTATTGAGCACGACTATGCGGGTCTTGCCTGCGGTAAGCTCGCTTATTACGGGGTTCTGACTGGACGCCGGAATGCGCGCATCCAAAATCTCCACCACGGCATCCACCATTTTTAAATTTTCTTTTATGAGGTCTCGGGTCTTCTTCATGTGCCCGGGATACCAGTTGATGTTTTCCATTACGTCTCTCTTATCGTGCATCAAACGCAAAAAACAAGAGAGCCTGACGGCTCTCCTGAATTGTTTATTCCTTGGTCTTGATCTTGGCGGCTTTACCTGTCCTCTGTCTCATGTAGTTCAGCTTAGCCCTTCTTACGTCGCCCTTGCGAACGAGTTCGATCTTTTCGACTCTCGGGGAATGGAGCGGGAAGGTCTTTTCCACCCCTACGCCGGAAGCGATTCTTCTGACGGTGAAGGTCTCGCTTATTCCGCCGTTCTGTCTCTTCAGAACAAAGCCTTCGAATATCTGAACTCTTTCTCTGCTTCCTTCTTTTATCTTGATGTGAACCTTTACGGTGTCGCCTACGGAAAATTCGGGAATGTCCGTCTTTTCGTAGTCCTGAGTAATAGACTTGATTATGTCCATTTCGTATCCTCCTTTCCTCATAGAGGTTCTTGGCATCCATGCGCCGGAGCCTGTTGCTCTACGGCTCTGCCAGCGGAACATCCGTAATACGCAAGGGAGATAATAACACAGTAAAAAGACTAATGCAAGGAGTTTTTTGTTTTTTACTCTGTACTGCGGCCCGGTCCTAAGCGCGGGGGTGAGTCCTGTCGTAGACGTCTATTATGCGGTTCTTTGTGAGGCTTACGAATATCTTCGTAGCCATGATGTCTTCGTAGCCCATGAGCTCTTGCAGGGACTTAAGGTCCGCTCCGTTTTGAACCATGTGGGCGGCAAAGGAGTTTCTCAGTATCTGAGGATTTATCTTCTCCCCGAGGCCGCTCTTTTCTCCGTAATATTTTATAATCTTCCAGACCCCCTGACGGGTAAGAGCGCTTCCGTTATAATTGACAAAAAGACTGCCGTCGTCCTCTTCGCTTCTGGCCACCAAGGAAGGACGAGCCTCGCCGATATAGCGTTCAAGCGCCTCTCTTGCGGGTCTTCCTACCGGTATCATGCGCACTCTGCCGTCTTCTCTGGTGCAGGATACGAAGCCTATCTTCATGTTGAGGTCTCCCAACTTTATCCCTACCAGCTCGCCGGATCTTACGCCGGTAGCGTACATGAGCTCCAAAAGAGCCCTGTCCCTTATGCCCTTCACGCTTTCGTCCGGCGAAGACAAAAGGGTTTCCACCTCGGCAAGGCTCAGGTACTCTATTTCCGAACGCTGTATGCGCGGAGATTTTATACCGGCGGTCGGGTCCGAAGCAACGACTCCAAGCTCCATAAGGCATCTGTAATAACAGCGTATGGAAGCCAATTTGCGATTGACGGTGGAAGAACTCTTGCCGGCCTGTTTGAGTTCCAGCAAAAATGCCGCTACGTCGGAGTTACCGACTTCCGACTCTTCTTTTCCGCGTTTTGCGGCAAAGGCTGAAAATTCGAGCATGTCGGAGAGGTAGGCGCTGCGGCTGGCGGCTGCCATGCGCTTGGTTTTGGATAGATGATCTTCAAATTCCTTCTGAAACTTCATTGTTCTGACCTCGGTAACGGCAAACATGTCAAAATCTGTACTTTAACTAAATTTATTTTATGTTAACAGAAAAGTCGGCA
>DAONZO010000201.1:0-1874 GCA_035406945.1 Bacillota bacterium
ATATTCCAGGCATCTAATATCCGCTGGTCCACGCCTTCATAATGGCCGCATAATATGAAAATTTCGTCTTCGGACGCCAGACTTTCGGCAATTTCCCGATTCAGCACCGGCCCGCGCGGAGACATGTATATTATGCGCCCTCCTTCCGCTCCGGCGGCTTTAAGGCAATCGAAGGCCGGCTGGGGCGTCATTATCATGCCCGCTCCTCCGCCAAAGGGCGTGTCGTCCGTCTTGCGGTGCTTGTCCGTGCTGTAATCTCTTATGTTGAAAATTCTTATATCCAGTATACCGCTGTCCGCGGCGCGCCCTATTATGCTCTGCCCCAGCACGGGGGAAAACATTTCCGGAAACTGAGTCAGGATGTTTATTATCATAGCTCCTCCATGCCTTCTATGAGGTGAACTATAATTATCTTATTCCGAATATCCACGGAGAGCACGAATTCTCCGACGGCGGGCAGAAGAAAACTGCGGCCCGACCCGGTCCTTATCTCGTAGAGGTCGTGAGCCGGATTTGCGTGCACGGCGGCGAGGGTTCCGCAGAGGCTTCCGTCCTCTCTTATCACCTTGCAGCCGAGCAGGTCTTCCGTAAAATACGTGTCCTCCGGCATCTCCCAAAGTTCTTCTCTGGCAATGAAAAGCTCGGCTCCTCTAAGGGCTTCGGCCGAGTTGCGGTCGTCTACGCCCCTCAGCTTTATGACCGCCATATTCTTCATTACCCTGGCCGTCTCAATTTCCACTCGCCTGCCGCCGAGCAGAATCGCCTCTATCTGGCCGAAGCGCTCCGGAGAGTCCGCATACGGGTAGACTCTTAGCTCTCCCTTTATGCCCACGGGGGCGCTTATCTTTCCTATTTTTATGATGCTCATACTATTCTAAAAGAGGGCAGACTAATCGCCATGCCCTCGATCTCCTATGAAACGATGTCCACCGTCACCTTTTTATCCTGCTTTACGGCAGCGGCCTTTACGACGGTGCGCAGAGCCTTGGCTATGCGACCCTGCCTGCCTATGACCTTTCCCATATCGCCGGGGGCGACTTTCAATTCTATGGTAACGGAATCGCCCGCGCCTCCCGTCTGCCTAACCTCGACCTGGTCGGGATTCTCTACGAGAAACTTGGCGATAACCTCAACAAGTTCTAACATTTTCGCCTCGCTTCTACTTAATTATCTCGGCCTTCTTAAAGAGGGCGCGAACCGTTTCCGTGGGCTGAGCTCCGTCCGCCATCCACTTCTGCGCCTTCTCCGAATCTATGCGGATTACGGAAGGATTGGCCAAGGGATCGTAAAAGCCTATTTCTTCTATGCAGGCTCCGCCTCTTGCGGTGCGGCTGTCGGCGACGACAACTCTGTAGCTGGGTCTCTTGTGAGCACCCATTCTCTTTAATCTGATTTTAACCATTGTTTACCTCCAAATTGATTGCTGTGTTTTTGTTCTCTATCTGAAACTACATAAGTCCCCGGAAGCGGCGGGAAAGGCTCTTGTTCATCCTGCCTCCGCTAAACTGCTTCATGAGCTTCTTTGTATCTTCATACTTTTTAATGAGGGCATTGACCTTGGTCACCGTGACCCCTGCGCCGGCGGCTATGCGCTTTCTGCGCGAAGCGTTGAGTATCTGAGGGTCCTTACGCTCCCTGGGCGTCATGGAGAGTATTATGGCCTCCATGCCGCGGAATTCCTTTTCGCCCTCGTCGAGTTGGTCGTCGCTGACCTTACCGGCAATCCCCGGCATCATGTTCATAATCTTGGAAAGGCCTCCCATGTTCCTTACCTGGCCTATCTGCTCCAGAAAATCTTCCAGCGTGAAGCGGTTTTTGGCGAGGCGTTTTTCGAGTTCCTCGGCCTTTTCCTGATCGTAGTGCTCCTGAGCCTT
>DAONZO010000202.1:0-1855 GCA_035406945.1 Bacillota bacterium
GCCGTAAGGGGAGACATAATAGATACTTATGTTCTCGGCTCGCCCTGCGCCGTAAGAATAGAACTTTTCGACGACGAAGTGGATTCCATAAGGACTTTCGACCCGTCAACCCAGCGTTCTGTGGAAAACATAAAGGACTTCGTGATAAGCCCCGCGAAGCTGCTTGTAAAGGATGAAGAGGCCTATGAGCGCGCGGCCCTAGGAATAAAGGCGGCTCACAGCGCCCGGAACGCGGATTACCTTCTGCGTTGCATAGAAGAAGGGATAAACTCTCAGTACTTAGAAAATTATATAGGCTATTTTTACGAGAAGCCCGTCCTGATCTTCGATTACCTGTCCGGACCTTCTTTTGTTATGGTTGACGACGCGGAGCGGGTGGAGGAAATTTTATCTCTCAACGCAAGAGAAGAAATCGAGGACAGGCAGAGCATGATCGAGAGCGGGAACGCCGTGCCGCAGGATTTTTCTTCCCGCCCCGATACGCAGGACTATGTCAGGATAGCCTCTTTGGGCGCGGAAGTCTACTGTTGCTCGCCCTTTGCGGCAAAGCTCGGCATGCTTCCGGCCTCCCGGAGCGAAGCCTTTGAATTTCGTCAGGCGCCGGTCTTCAACGGCCACATGGAGAGTCTGGAAAATGAGCTGAGGCGTTTTCTCGTCGCGGCATATACGGTTAAACTGGTCTGTTCCTCGCGCGAACGCAGGGAAAATCTCAAGGATTTTCTGGAAAGGGCGGGCCTTGAATCCAAGGTGGAAATCGTTGCCGGAAGCCTTTCTCAGGGCATAGAAGACCCCGAAGAAAAGCTGCTTTGGATAAGCGAGGCGGATATATTTCCGGTAATCAAGCAGCGGAGAAGAGGCGGCTCCGGCGCGCGCGGAAAGCAAATAAAAGCTTTTACAGACATTAAACCCGGGGATTATGTGGTTCACGAGGCGCACGGAATAGGGCGCTTTGCCGGGGTCGAAAAATTAGAGGTTCAGGGCAGCGTAAGCGATTATCTTCGCATAGAATATGCCGGCAAGGATGTGCTGTATGTTCCCGTGGGCCACATGGATGCCATACAGAAGTATCTGAGCGGCGACGGCATTCAGCCGCGCATCAGCGGCCTCTCCGGCGGAAGCTGGGAAAAGCTCAAGGCGAGGGCCAAGGCCGCCATAAGGGATATGGCCGAGGAGTTCTTAAGAAGGGCGGCGCTGCGTAAGTTAGAACCGGGCTATAAATTCGCTCCCGACTCCGTCTGGCAGAAGGAGTTCGAAGAAGCCTTCCCCTACGAGGAAACTTCGGATCAGCTGCGCTGCGCCGAAGAGATAAAGATGGACATGGAAAGCGATAAGGCCATGGACAGGCTGCTGTGCGGAGATGTGGGCTACGGCAAGACCGAGGTCGCCGCCAGAGCCGTCTTCAAGTGCCTTGAGCAGGGCAAGCAGGCCGCCGTGCTCGTTCCGACCACAGTGCTCTGCAGTCAGCACTATCGCACTTTTACAGAGAGGTTTAAGGACTATCCGTTCAAAGTGGATATGCTGTCGCGTTTCAGAACCGACAGGCAGCAGGACGCAACAGTTGCGGGCCTTGCGGCAGGAAAGATAGATTTTGTCGTAGCTACGCACAGACTGCTTTCAGAAGATGTAAAGTTTAAGGATCTGGGTCTTCTTGTGGTCGACGAAGAGCAGCGTTTCGGCGTGGAGCACAAGGACGCCATAAAGAAGCTCAAGACCAACACAGACGTACTCACACTATCCGCAACGCCCATACCCCGTACCCTACACATGTCGCTCACCGGCGTGCGCGACATGAGCGTTATAGACGAACCTCCACTGGATCGCTATCCGGTGCAGACCTACGTTATGGAGGAGGACG
>DAONZO010000203.1:0-1802 GCA_035406945.1 Bacillota bacterium
ATTGTCCCCATTCCCACATGCCCCGAGGAAGGCTATCACTACGCCGATAAGGCCAAGATCGAAGCCCTTATTACCCCGCGTACCAGGGCCATAATGTGCACCAACCCCGGAAACCCGACCGGCGTTCTCCTTACTCACGAAGAGATGAAGATGCTCGTAGACCTTGCCAGGCAGCACAATCTCTTTATAATCGGCGACGAAGCCTACAGAGAGTTCGTCTACGGCGGAGAACCCCTGCAGTCCTTCGGCGAATTCGTCGATGCCGCTCCGGACAACATCATAGTGGTGGATACCGTATCCAAGAGATTCAGCGCCTGCGGCGCGCGCATAGGCTGCATCATCTCCAAGAACAAGGAGCTCATGGGTCATGCAATGAAGATCGCGCAGTGCAGACTTTCTGTCGCGACCTTGGACCAGATCGGTTCCGCCGCCCTCTACGAGGTCGGTCCCGAGTACTTCGCCGCCGTAAGAGACGAGTACAAGAGAAGAAGAGATGCCGTCATGGAGGAAATCGCCAAGATTCCCGGCGTCATCTGCGAGTGCCCCAAGGGAGCGTTCTATATCATGGCCGCTCTGCCGGTAGATAACGCGGACACCTTCAACCAGTGGCTGCTCGAAGAGTTCAACGACAACGGCGAGACCGTAATGTTCGCCCCCGCGGAGAGCATGTACGCAACTCCGGGCAAGGGCAGGAACGAAATCAGAATTGCCTACGTACTCAACGAGGCGGACCTCAGAAGAGCCGTACAGCTCCTCGCCAAGGGCATCGAGGAATACAACAAGAGATAGGCACAACTTGACCTCACTAAAGGAGATCGCTTATGCGGTCTCCTTTTGCATTATTATACGCCCTGTGATAAAATAAAACGGTCAGCAAGGAGAGGTTTGCCATGCGGGATATGATAGAAAAGAAAGCCGAAGAGCTGAGGAATATGATGCCCGATAATCCGGAGTTTAAGAATTGGCTCGAACAGAGCAATCTCTGGTACTGGCTTTATTTCGACATGAATCTTCAGAGCATAAAAGTGGCAAAGCGCCAGGTTGTGGAAGTGCTTGCGGGACGCATTCTGGAAGACACTTCCATGGAGGTCTACGGCTACATTCATCGTTTTGCCGGGATTTATAAGGACATGAAGGCCTATCTGCAGATGGAAAACAGCCTTACGCTTGCCATGCTCGACTCCTGGTGCGAAGAACTTTTCCCTCCGAAGGAGCAGGCGACGGGCGTGCGCCGCAGCAGCAATTCCCCCATATACGAATGGGGTCACATACCCCCTCATTTCAAAGAGATAGAGCCGCTTATGGGCGAGCTTCTCAGAAGCCGCAGCAGGGGACGCTTTCCCGGAGACCGCATAGACAGAATGCTTGAGATATACGTGGGTATACTGAGCATATATCCTTATGGCGAACATACCCGCTCCGTTGCGGGTCTGGCCCTTGTTTATTCTCTTTTGGAAGAAGGATTCCCGCTGCCGGGCCTTCCGGTAGGCGATCAGGAATACAATCGCCTCGTTGCGGAATATCTGGAAAATTCCGATATTGAACCCCTTAAAAACATGCTGCAGCGCAGCGTATATAACCGCCTCGAAGCGGTAGTTCAGCTTGCCGCGGAAGCCGCGGAAAACAAGGATAATGAAAGACATTAAAAATATTAAAGAAATCCTGGGGGCTTTCTTGGACGAAGAACATATCATAAGCGACGCCGATATGGGCGAGCATACCTCTTTCCGCTGCGGCGGAAGGGCCGCCCTGCTCGTCATGCCCCGGAATCTCGCCCAGCTCATGTCCGCGCTGGAGCTTTT
>DAONZO010000204.1:0-1766 GCA_035406945.1 Bacillota bacterium
AGGGGCCGAGCGCTCCAAGCAGCCTGTCTTTAAGGGCTATTAAAGAATCCGCGGCCTTTTTGCCGTATTCTACAGCGGGCTGGTCGTAGGCATTTACGTTTATCATGGAGGCGTAGAAGCCGACGCTGCGCTCAAAGAGGGCGATTATGCGGCCTATGCACTGCGCGTCGGCCAATGGCACGCTGATGCTCATGACCGCTTTGCCGTGCCCGGTAAGCGCCCTGCGCGTTCCGAGCATAAAGGCGCTAAGATAGTCTCCGGAAGTGGAGCCTCCGCCCACGTCCGGCGAAGCGCCTTCGCGGTCTTTAAGCACCTGTACGAAGGTAACAAATATATTGGAAGGCCCGGCAACGAGCTGCTGCACATAGGAGTGCTGGTCGCTGCTGCCCTTGTTCCCCATTACCGCAAGGCCCTGATTGACGGTCTTTCCGTCGAGGTCGAACTCCTTGCCCAGGGATTCCATAACCAACTGCTGAAGGTATTTCGGAAGAAGCACAAGCCTGTCCTTGTACGGAAGAATCACATTCGTTACGCCGCCCTTGCCGCCGCTTGCGGAAAGCCACGCCAGAGCCATTAGAAGGGCCGGGTTGTTTTCAATATCCCGGCAGCGGCTCCACTCGTCGCATTCGGCGGCTCCGCGAAGCAGGGCGTCCGTATCTATGCCCTGGAGGCCCAGGGGAAGCAGGCCCACCGCGGAGAGCAGAGAGGTGCGGCCGCCGACCCAGTCCCACATGGGGAAGAAGGCGAGCCAGCCTTCGGCCTCGGCCTGTCTGTGCAGCCTGCTGCCCGCTCCGCTTACGCAGACGGCGCGCTCGCAGAAAGATGCGCCGTTGCTCTCGCAGAAAGCTTTGGCTTCCAGCATGCAGTTTCGCGTTTCTATGGTGCCGCCGCTCTTGGATATGACTATGAAAAGCGTCTCGCCGAGCCTCTCCTTTACCTGAGCGAATATCCTGTCCATGCCGTCGGGGTCGGTGTTGTCCATAAACCAAAGCCGCATTTTGTCCCCGGGCTCTTTAAGAGCCCCCGATACAAATTCCGGCCCGAGACTGCTTCCGCCTATGCCGCATATAACGGCTCCGGTAAAGCGCTCTGCTCCTTTCGGACGAATTTCACCCGAATGCACCTTGGCCGTAAACGCCTTTACGGAAGCCGTACAGGCTTCTATCTCGCGCCTTATCTCCTGCGAGGGGGCAAACTGCGGGGCGCGCAACCAGTAGTGGCCCACCATGCGATTTTCCGAAGGATTGGCTATGGCACCGGCCTCAAGGCTTTCCATGTCCTTAAGAGCCTTTAGAGCAAGAGCTTCGTTTCCCTTAAGGAAAGCCTCGCTCATACCCATGTCGCCGTAGTCCAGCATCAGTTTCATCTCAGGAGCGCTGTAGATTTTCATATAATATGACCTCGCTTTCGTAATTTCATCGTAAACATGGATGCTTATCGTAAAGTTTAATCATTTATAAATTTTTTTAAGTCTTTATAATTAACATATTCAATACCATTAAATTGCGGATAGGATTGTCCCGTATAAATAATTCTTGGCTTTAGGGCGTTCTCCTCCGCTTCAATAAAAGACAATAAATGCCTGGAAAATGATTTATTAGGGGTCATCGATGTCTTTATCTCAAAAGGATATAGTTTATTCTCTTCTTTTACAATCAAATCCACCTCAACGCCTTTGACGGTTCTCATGTAATAGATATTTGGGTTTTTATTTTGATTTAGCCTTGACTTTAAAACCTCTGAAACAATTAAATTTTCAAAAAGAT
>DAONZO010000205.1:0-1663 GCA_035406945.1 Bacillota bacterium
GCGTTGACGCTCTCGTCGCTGCCCTGGTCTATCACCTTCAGCACATCGTCCGGCCCTATGAGCGAAAGCGTCAGCTGCAGAGCGCCCGTCCCCCAGCCTCGTCCTATGGGAAGCTCCCTTGAACCGAAGGGCACCTGATAGCCGGGAATTGCGACCGCCTTAAGGACAGCCCGCCTTATTTCGCGCTTTGAGCCCTCATCCAAAAAAGCAAAGTTATAGTTCCTGTTCAAACGGGTTCCTCCTTGTTTTTCGCACCGCGTCGAGCTTGGACTGGAAGGTGACGTAGTGAGGCAGCTTAAGGTGAGAAATGAAGCCGCTCATCTCCAGACTGTCGCCGTGCATGAGCACGAACTCTTCGTTTTGCGTGGGATGAGGCCCTTTGCAGTTCAGCTCGTGATCTATAATCGCCATGGATATGGCCTTGTTTTCATTCCTTCCGAATACCGCGCCGTAACCCACGGCCAATTTGAGCTTGTCTTTATCGTCGGCCACGTTGAAGCACTCGACTTCCGTTATAAGGATTTCGCCTATGTATATGCTTTCCCCGCCGTCCAGGGGATGGGACACGCAGAGTTCCACATAGCCGCAGCGAAGTTCGCCCACCGTCGGGTGAACCTGTCCGAATCCGCGAAGCGCCGAGTACGCAAGCCCGGAGACAAAACCCGCATCGGCGCGCGAAAGCGTCTGAAGCCTGGCGCTTCTTTCCGCCGGGAACTCCAGCATTTTGGAGGTGACGTCGCAGGGCGAATGCTCTCCGTCGCAAATATTCTCAATCAAGCCTTCTTCCTTTAGCCAAGAAGATACGCGGGGACAGAGGGCGGGTTCGAGCGGAATCTGCTCGTAAAGCCTCTCCCGCATCTTTCTGTGCATAAGCGCCGCGTCTTCGTCTTCTATGTCGAAATTTATCAGCCTGTGGGTGTAATCGTAGGTGGCCCCTAGAATCTGGCCGCCGGCTATGTCCTTAAAAGCCGCCGAAATGCGCCTTATCACGCGCATTTCGTCCGTGTTCACCGTTTCCGTATAATAATTTCTCGTGAGGGTCGAACGGTAGGCTCTAAGAAGAAATACCGCTTCCTCTATGGAACCCTCGCACTGCTTAAGAGCCAGGGCGGCGTAGCTTTTGGAATACAGTCCGGCTTCGCTCATAACCCTGTCCACAAGAAGCGAAAGCTTATCTTCTATGGCCTCGGTTTCGATGTCCTTTTCGGTGGCGCTTCTGTAAAATTCCAAGAGCTTTATGCTCTCTTCTATGGCCTCCCTGCCGCCGGATACCGCGACGTATGCCATCTATATGTCCTCCGTTTTCACCAGGCGCGGAATCGCAAACATATCGCCCTCGCCCGTCAGAAAAATCATGTCTATGCCCTGCGGATATTCGTACATCTGTGCGTCACGCAAAAAAAGAGCTTCCCTTACAAGCTCGGAAACGCGAACGCGAAGCCGGCCGTCTATCCCCGGGCCGTAGAAACACAGTTCGCGGCATTCTTCGCCTTCGTCTGAAATTAAAAGTGTGGCGCTTTTTTGGGGGTCCGCCGGAGTTCCGCTCTTTGCGGCCTCGATAGCGGCCCTGAGATCCGAGTCCTTGCAGACGAAGATGAAATCCGCCTCTTCCGCCGAGGAACGAGCAGAAAGCGTAAGAGACGAGATTTCATCCGACAGACTC
>DAONZO010000206.1:0-1659 GCA_035406945.1 Bacillota bacterium
CATGCTCGTGCGCGAGAAGCCTGATATAAGGGTACTGTTGATGCCTCCGTGCTACGTCTATAAAACCATGAAGCTCCCGAAGGTACTCTCGGAACTCCAGACGATGCGCCAGCATCTTGCCGTGGTCACCGACGAATACAGCGGCACTTTAGGCGTAATCACCATGGAAGATGTCCTGGAGGAAATCGTGGGCGACATATGGGACGAAACCGACGTGGTGGAGGAGGAAATCATCAAGAGGAGCGAGCAGGAGCTTGAGGTGGACGGAGATATGTCCGTGTTCGAGTTTCTGGAACTCTTCGATATAGACGACGAGCTGTTCGAGTTCGAATCGGACACCGTCGGCGGCTGGACGGTTGAAACCCTGGGTTACTTTCCAAAACCGGGCGATTCCTTTGACTTTGAAGACCTGAAGATAAGCGTTCTTTCTATGGACGGACTGAGGGTAGACCGTGTTTTAGCCCATAGAAGCGCCCCCGAAGAACAGAGTCCGCCTGTCGGTTAAAGCCGTGCAAATAAGCGATGAAGAAGGCTTCGTGCAACTTGCGCGGCCTTGTTTTTTTTGCTATAATTATGCGGTAATTTGTTTTGGGAACAGTTCGAGAAAATGGCGGAAAAAAGAGAAAAAATACCCGACGAGTTAATAGCCATGGAAGCCATGGAGGCCTGTTTGTCCACCGAGGGGGTGGCTCGAATGACGGTGCTGGCGAGCGATATCTTGGCCGAAAATCTCTTCGGCAAGGATAATCCCTACAACGGAATACGCTTGTCCGGCGACAGGTCGTCCATGGTCATAGACGTATTTTTAGAGGTCATTTTCGGATGCAGCATACCTCAGACCGCATGGGATCTTCAGGAGAGAGTGAAAAAACGCGTCGAGAAAATAGGCGACATAAAAGTAAATAAAGTGAATATACATATTGAGGGTGTAGACCTGAACGGAGATGCATAGATGCGCAGAACACAGGCGAGGGAGCTGCTGATGCAGCTTATTTTTCAAGGCGAGGCACAGGGCAGCTTCAGCGAAAAAATGAAGGCGCTTTTCATAGAAGAAAACGACATAGACGAAGACCAGCTCGATTACTTCAACAAGACCTGGTATGCCTTTACCGCCAACAAAGACAGCGTGGACGGAATGATAGAGGCTTATTCGGACGGCTGGAAGAAAAACCGAATAGGCAAGGTGACTCTCGCGGTGCTTCGGCTCTGCATAAGCGAAATACGCTTTTTAGAAGACCCTCAGGACATACCTGCGGCCGTTTCAATAAACGAAGCGGTAAACCTTGCAAAGAAGTTTTCCGACGAGAAATCCGGAAGCTTTGTGAACGGGATACTCGGTAGAATAGCAAGAGGCGAAGACCCTAAATGCTGAGTTTGGGAATAGATACGAGCAACTACAGTTCATCGGCGGCTCTTGCGCAGGACGGGGAACTTGTAGAAGACATTAGAAGACCCCTTAACGTAAAGCGGGGCGAGCGCGGCTTAAGACAGTCCGACGCTCTGTATCAGCATTGGGAGAACCTGCCCGCGATGCTTATGCCCGTACTGCAAAAGTACAGAGGGAGCATAGGTCGCGTGGCGGTTTCCTCAAGGCCAAGACCCGTCGACGGCTCGTATATGCCGGTTTTTAACGCGGGTGTTTCTACGGGCCGCCTTATT
>DAONZO010000207.1:0-1650 GCA_035406945.1 Bacillota bacterium
GATTTCGCAAATCATGCCCTCGTAGTATTCGGAAATATCGTAGGGGGTGCCCCAGGTGTAATCCATGGTTTTGTTGACCCCGAAAACAATTCTCGCGTCCACGTTGACGTCCGCGGCCTCCCAGCCGAAGGACTCGTATTCGCCATCGGAGGCGGATCTGAAGCTCTCGAGATACCATATCCCCACCATATCATCGAAGTCGGGTTCGTCGGGTTCTTGGGGGGCAGGGGGGTCGTCGGGTTCGTCGGGTTCCGGGGCCGGAGGCTCCGGATTTTCTATCGGCGGCGGATCGGGTCTTCCGAAAAACGGCAGCCGGAACGGTATCATTTTGCAAGCCGTAAGGCACATCGCTGCCAGCATAAGCAGGGCAAGCAGCAGGGCTAATTTCTTTTTCATATTGATCCCTCCTCTTTATGACCGCCGGAATGCGGTTACATTAACCTTAATGTTAGCAGATTTTTGATAAAACGCAAGACTTTCACAGCCGGCGTGAATAAAAACGAAGTAAAGTGATGTTTAGACAACGTCAAATGAATAAGAAGCGGGTAAGGCGAAATCAGCACGGTTCCGGGCGAATAAGAAGCGGGTAAAATCCCTCTTTACAAAAGCTCTTATTTCGTTTAATTCACAGCACAGCCACGGCTTGGAACATGCCTCGCTTTGAGGTATAATATTGCAAAGGAAAGGGCAGGATAATGAACGGCTACGATCTCTATCATTTTCATAACGGAAGCGACATGGGAAGCTGGCGCTTTTTCGGCGCTCACCCCGCCGGGGAGCAGGGCCGCAAGGGCACGAGATTCGCGGTCTGGGCTCCGGACGTAAAGAGCGTAAGGCTGAGCGGCTCTTTTTGCGACTGGCGCAGCGACGCCCTCTTTATGGAAAACCGCGGCGGGGGCGTATGGCAGCTCTTTGTGCCCGACGTTTCGGGCGGCGAGCTGTACAAGTACGTGATAGAGACTTCGGACGGCCGCCTGCTCTACAAGGCCGATCCTTATGCCTTCGCAGCTCAGTGTCCTCCGGACACGGCTTCCGTCGTTTTGGAGAAAAGCTCCTACAAGTGGAAGGACTCCGCCTGGATGAACCGCAGAAAGAAGGCGGAACACTTCAGGCAGCCCATGAACATATACGAGCTGCACGCCGCTTCCTGGCGCAAGGATGCGCAGGCGCAAGGCCCGGCGGACAGGGCGTATTACAGCTACGAAAGGCTCGGAGACGAGCTTATCGCCTACGTAAAGGACATGCACTACACTCACATAGAGCTGATGCCCGTTATGGAGCATCCCTTCGACGGCTCCTGGGGTTATCAGCTTACGGGCTTTTACGCCCCCAGCGCCCGTTACGGCACGCCCGACGATTTTCGCCGCTTTGTGGATCGCTGCCACGCGGAGGACATAGGCGTGATACTGGACTGGGTGCCGGGGCATTTTTGCGTGGACGCCCACGGACTCTCCGAATTCAACGGAAAGCGCCTCTACGAGCGCGGTCATCACCCCAATTGGGGTACTTGCCGTTTCGATTTTCGCCGCGCAGAGGTAAGGAGCTTTCTGCTTTCCAACGCCATGTACTGGATAGAGGAGTTCCACATCGACGGTCTGCGCCTGGACGGAGTCAGCAGTATGATATACCTCAATTTCGGCGTGGAGGACG
>DAONZO010000208.1:0-1635 GCA_035406945.1 Bacillota bacterium
GGATTTTATAGTCGTGGCCGCTTACGGAAAAATACTGCCGAAAGAGGTGCTCGAAGTTCCGAAATACGCATGTCTTAACATACATGCCTCTTTGCTTCCCCTCTACCGTGGGGCCGCGCCCATACATTGGGCCGTCATAGACGGACAAAAGGAGACAGGCGTAAGCCTCATGTATATGGCCGAAGGCATGGATACCGGCGACGTGTGCGCCGTAAAGAGCACCGCAGTGGGCTTAAAGACCACCGAGGAACTCTTTTCGGAGCTTTCGGAGATGGGCGCTGAGCTGCTGATTGAACAACTCCCCGGGATAGCCGAAGGAAGGGCCGAAAGACTGCCTCAGGACGAATCTCTGGCCACCTACGCACCCATGCTCTTTAAGGAGGACGGGGTGCTGGACTTTTCGCGCAGCGCGGAGGAGCTTTGCCGCGTGGTGAGGGGGTTTTACAGTTGGCCCATGGCTTCAACCGTCTGGAACGGCAAAGTGATGAAGGTACACGCCGCCTCGGAGGGGAAAAAGAACTACGACTTAAAACCCGGAACGGTTGCGGAGACCGGAGCCGTTGGAATAGTTGTGGCCTGCGGAAGGGGAAGCATAGTGCTGGAGAAGATTCAGCTTCCCGGCAAGAGGGCCATGAGCGCCTCCGATTTTCTTGCGGGAAACAGTATAGAGATCGGAACGGTTTTAGGATAGATGGATACAGACAGAAGGCTTGCGTTTTTAATACTCAGGGATGTTGAGAGGAAGGCGGCCTATTCCAACCTTGCTCTTAATTCGCGCCTTAAGGAGGGTGTCGCCCGCTCGGAGAGTTTTGTGCGCGAGCTGGTCTACGGAATTTTGAGGAATCAGCTTCTGCTCGATTGGAATATAGAGCGTTTTCTTAAAAAACCGGGCCTTAGAACTGCGGAAAAGCTGCTGCTGAGGATGGGCTTTTACCAGATATCATGCATGGATTCCGTGCCGCAGTATGCCGCGGTGAACGAGAGCGTGGAGCTTGCGGCCGTGTTTGCCAAAGGGCGCCGGGGCTTTATAAACGGAGTGCTCAGAAACTTTGTAAGGGAGGGCGGAATGCTTCTCTTGCCGGACGAGGCGGCAACGGGAGAAGAGCGTTTTCTTTCCGTAAAATACTCCTGCCACGAGAGCATAGTCGCTCTCTGGCTTGCGGCCTACGGAAGGGAACGGACGGAAGAGATGCTGGCGGAAAGCCTTAGTCCGGCCCCTCTGTCGGCGAGGGTTAATACTCTTAAAACAAGCAGGGAAGAGCTGTTAAAACGTTTGCAAAACAAGGCTTTCTCCGCAAGAGAGGGCAGGCTTGCCTGTTCCGTATTTCTTGAGGGAAGCGGCGTGCTCGGAAGCGAAGAATTTTCCGAGGGCTTGTTTCAAGTGCAGAGCGAAGCCTCGCAGCTCGCGGTTGAGGTTTTGGCTCCAAAGCCCGGCGACTTCGTTATAGATCTCTGCGCGGCCCCCGGCGGGAAGTGCTGCACGGCGGCCATGCTCATGGAAAACAGAGGCTCAATAAAGGCTTTCGGCTGCCACGAGCAAAGAACGGGTCTTATAACAAAGCTCGCGGAGCGTTTGGGAATAGGCATAATAAGCGTAGAAACCGCGGATGCCGCGCTGTTCAACGAAGAACTCCG
>DAONZO010000209.1:0-1598 GCA_035406945.1 Bacillota bacterium
CCGCAAGAAGATAATGGCCGGTGTTTCGAGAGGAGGGCTAAAGGGATGATTAAGCAAAAACATTTTAAAGCCCTGCTCATGGCCGTTCTGCTCGCCCTGCCTCTTCTTCTGTCCGCCTGCCACGGAGACGTAAAGACAAAGGGTTTTGAGGTTCCCGAAGACTTCGATACGAGCCGCAGCTACGAGATAAGCTTTTGGGCAAAGAACGATACGAATAAGAATCAGACCGCCGTTTACGAAAAGGCCATAGAGGATTTTCAGGCCCTTTATCCAAATATAAGCGTAAGGCTGCGCCTCTATACCGACTACGGCAAAATATACAACGACGTCATAACCAACATCTCAACCGACACCACCCCCAATGTCTGCATAACTTATCCGGACCACATAGCCACCTACATAACCGGCAGCGACACTGTGGTGCCTTTGGACGCGCTTTTAGACGACGAAGCCTACGGTCTCGGAGGCAGCAGGCTGCGTTTCGACTCCCCCAAACGAGACGAACTTGTTCCGCAATTCCTTAAGGAATGCTACATCGGCGAGGTCTGCTACGCCCTGCCCTATATGCGCTCCACGGAGGCCTGCTACATAAATAAGACTTTTGTGGAAAAGTTGGGCTACGAGCTTCCCGAGCAGCTCAGCTGGGACTTCATATGGGAGGTGTCCGAGGCCGCCATGGCCAAGGATGCCGAAGGCAATTTCCTCGTAAACGGGCAAAAGGTGCTGATACCCTTCATATACAAGTCCACGGACAACATGATGATACATCTTGTGCGCCAGTCCGGCTCCGGCTACTCCACGCCGGAAGGAGAAATACTCATTTTCAACGAGCAAACCCGGAACATACTCATGGAGATAGCGAGCCACGCGGGAAGCAGGGCTTTTTCAACCTTTAAGATTTCCGGTTATCCGGCAAACTTCCTCAACGCGGGGCAGTGCATATTTGCGATAGACTCCACCGCGGGCTCCACCTGGATGGGAAGCCATGCCCCGCTTTCCGATATAAGCGCGGACAGGATAATAGACTTCGAAACCGCCGTAATGCGCATACCGCAGTTCAATCCTTCCGAGCCGCAGATGATTTCCCAGGGCCCGTCCGTATGCATATTCGCCAAGGAAGACCCGCAGGAGGTGCTGGCCTCCTGGCTCTTTGCCCAGTACCTGCTCACGAACGAAGTTCAAATTGCCTACGCCAAAACCGAGGGCTACGTGCCGGTAAGCGCAAAGGCTCAGGCCTCAGATGAATATCAAATCTACCTCGCGTCCGAGGGCAGGGACGAACTGCACTACGACGTAAAGCTGAAGGCATCCAAGCTGCTATTAAGCAACACGCACTGCACCTTCACCACCCCGGTCTTCAACGGCTCCGCCTCGCTTCGCGACGCCTCCGGCCAGATGATAGAAAACGTAAGCAAGTCAATGCGCAGAAAAGAAACCGTAGACGACGCATACATCGACAAGCTATACGAGGACATGATTTCCCTATACCGTCTGGACAGCGTGGGCGGAGCGGGTGCAAAGAAGGTTGACGGGCCTCTTCCCGCCGCGTCCATAGCCCTTTTGGCGAGCCTTGCGGCGGCCTGGCTGCTGATTGCCAT
>DAONZO010000210.1:0-1505 GCA_035406945.1 Bacillota bacterium
CAAAGCGACGCCCTCTGCCTTATCTTCTGCTCACAGTACAGGGTGGTCAGCGGCGTCAGCGCGGAGCACCTGAAACTCATAGTGAAGCGACTCAGAATAGATTTCGAATACATAGTGATGGACTGCCCCGCGGCATTAAGCCCCGGCTTTGTAAACGCCGCTTCCGCAGCCGATACGGCCCTGCTCGTAGTCACCCCCGACCACGTTTCCGTACGCAACAGCGATGCCGTAGACAGAAGGCTGCAAAACCTTGGAGTCACGAGACGTTTTATGGCGATAAACATGTACGATTCCGAGCTGATACGCAAGGGAGAGCTCCCGGACATAGCCTGCATAGCGCGAAGCCTTCCCCTTCCTTTAGCCGGAACCATACCCTACGACCGTCAGATACACTTCGGCAACAACAAAGGCTGCCCCGCCGTGCGCGGCGAAAACCCCGCCCTCGCTACGGCCTTTACCGAAATTGCCAGAAAAATAGCGAACAACATTTAAAACAAGACAAGCTTAAAAAGCCGGCTGTCACAAGAAGGTGCATCCTTCGCGGCAGCCGGCCTTTGTTTTTAAGCTTTGTATCTTTATCTCAGAGTGTCCTTCGTACGCGTACGCATCAGTCTGTTTGTGCGTGGGGGGGGGTAGAAGAGGGGGAAGCATGGTTCCTCAGCATAATCTCCTGAGCCCTGTCGAGGACCATGGCCACTCCGTTATCATAGCCCGGAATGTATTCGGCCATTCCGAAAGAGAAGATGTAGCCGGAGTCGGAAAGATCGTTTATCGAATCTCTAAGAGCGGCAAGGTCGGACTTAAGCCTGTCCCGTTCATAGTAGTCCATTCCGCCTATCATAAGCACAAACTCTTCGCAGCATGTCCGGAAAACGGGGCTGTGCCTGAATATCTGTGAGACGGAGGCGATGAGGTCTTCCGATTTTTTCGGGCGCTCCAACATGGCGTGAGGGCTCTCCCCGTCATCGAAAAACATTTTGCAGAATATTACCGCAAAATGAGCGCTTTCGGGATCGTTTTTTATGGCACTGGTAAAACAGGCCACCATTTCCGTGTAAATCGAAAAGTCGCAAAGCCCGAAGAGCTTATTTTCTTCGGCAATGGACGCGGACTTCTCCTTCCCTACATCCTGCATCTCGCGCAGGGGCGGACTTCCGCTGTGAAGCGCCCTTATTACCGAAACGACGCTTATGGCATCGGTGACGCAGAAGGACACGCCGTTTGAGTAGCAGTTTTCCACAAGTTCGGGCGGAGCCTCGGAAAGCAAAACTATTATGGGAAGACAATCCGCTTCCGACACGGTAAGCGCCCTTATGTCCGCCGCTATCTCGGCGGCCTCGGCTCCGCTGACGGCGGGGCCGATAACCAGGACGTCGAAGTCGCCCATGGACGAACCAAGAAGTGCGACAGCTTCCTCGCCGCTTTCGACGCTCGTTATATCCGCTCCTTCTCCCTGCAAGAGTCCGAAGCAGAGATGGCGATAGTTATATTCGTTATCTACAAGG